>CAZGRT010000305.1:0-11495 GCA_964528225.1 uncultured Thermodesulfobacteriota bacterium
GGCGCGAGCTTGTCGTTGCGGAACACCCGCACCTCCTCGCCCAGGATCCCGAAGTACTGCACCAGGTTGTAGGTGAACGAATCGTAGTTGTCGATCATCAGCAGCATGGGGAAACTCCGGCGCCTCGCCCGGCGCGTCAGCGTTCAGCTTTTAGCTTTCAGCTGTCAGCCGTCAGCTCTCACGTCTCACGTCTCACGCTTCACGTCTCCAGCCCTCTCGCGGCCACCTGGAGGGCCCGCCGCAGGGCCTCGGACTTGTGCAGGGTCTCCTCGTACTCCCGGGCGGGGTCCGAGTCGGCCACGATCCCGGCTCCGGCCTGCAGGTACACCTTGCCGCCGTGGAACACCATGGTGCGGATGGCGATGCAGGTGTCGAGGTTGCCGTCGAAGCCCAGGTAGCCCACGGCCCCGGCGTACACCCCGCGCTCCCGGGGCTCCCACTCGGCGATGAGCTCCATCGCCCGCACCTTCGGCGCCCCCGACACGGTGCCCGCCGGGAAGGTGGCGCCGAGGACGTCCAGGGCGTCGACCCCGTCGCGCAGCTCGGCGGAGACCGTGGAGACCAGGTGCATCACGTGGGAGTACCGCTCCACGACGAAGGACTCGTCCAGTCGCACCGCGCCCGGGCGCGCCACGCGCCCCAGGTCGTTGCGGCCGAGGTCCACGAGCATCACGTGCTCGGCCCGCTCCTTGGCGTCGGCGAGGAGTTCCCGCTCCAGGGCCCCGTCCTCGGCGGCGTCGGCGCCCCGGGGCCTCGTGCCGGCGATGGGCCGCACGAGCGCCCGGCTCCCCTCCACGCGCACCATGACCTCGGGGCTCGCCCCCACCAGGGTCTCCTCCCCCAGGGCCACGTAGAAGAGGTACGGGCTCGGGTTCAGGGCGCGCAGCGCGCGGTACGCGGTGAAGGGGTCCACGCGGGTCTCCCCCTCGAAGGGCTGGGAGAGCACGATCTGGATCGCCTCCCCCGAGAAGATGGCCTCCCGGGCCAGCCCGACCATGGCCTCGAAGCGCTCCCTCGGGATCACGGGCTCGAGCTGCGGAGGGGGCGCCGGCGGCGGGAACACCGCCTCCTCCGGCAGGGGGCGGCGCAGGCTCTCGAGGATGGCGTCGATCTCCCCCCGGGCCCTCTCGTAGCCGGCCGTCCCCTCGGCGGACGGCACCAGCACGAGGATGTCCAGGCTCTTGCGCACGTTGTCGAAGGCCAGGAGCTTGCGCGGGGCGAAGAGGCGCAGGTCGGGCAGCCCGACGGGGTCGGGGCCCGGCTCGGGAAGGCGCTCGAAGAGGCGGGCCGCCCCGTAGCCCACGTACCCCACGAGCCCGCCGAGCAGCCGGGGCAGGTCGGGCAGCCGCGGCGTGCGGTGCTCCTCGATCAGCCGGCGCAGCGCGGCCACCGGGTCGCCGGCCGCGGCCTCCGCCGAGCCCCCCCGCCGGATCACGGCCTCGCCCCCCCGGGCCTCGAAGACCAGGAACGGGTCGAAGCCCACCAGGGAGTAGCGGCCCCAACGGGTGCCCCCCTCCACGCTCTCCAGGAGGAACGACCACGGCCCCCGGGCCACCTTGAGGTAGGTGCTCACCGGGGTCTCCGTGTCCGCCGGAATCCGCTTCACCACGGGGACCAGCGGGTGGGTCCGGCACAGCTTCTCGAACTCGTCTCGCTGCGTGATCATGGCTTCTCGGCTCGCCCCAGGAAACCGAAGGGCCGCGGTCTTCTCCGCGGCCCTCCTCCGAAACGAAGGAGCCGCGGACGGTATCGGGCCGTCCGCGGCTCCCTGAAGGCTAAGGAAATGCGCCGGCGGTCAGCCCCTCTCCTCGGGCCAACGCCACCAACGCCCACCGTTTCCCACACGCGTCACCACCATGGGGTCGTCCCTCCTCTGCGGAACCGGACGCTACCAGACGGGCGTCGCCTTCGTCAACGCGAAACACGCGCCCCCTCGCCCCCGGGGCCTCACTCCACCGTCAGGCCGGCGAGGTACTCTTCCAGGGCCTTCTGCTGCGCGTCCCGCTGCTTCTGGAGCTCGTCCCGCTCGGACTGCAGCGCCTCGATCCGCCCCTCCTGCTCGTTGAGCTTGGCGAGGAGGCGGTTGTGGTAGGCGCTGCCGCTCGACACGGTCCGCATGTTCTCCCGGATCCGCTGCTGCTCCACCGCGATCTCCTCCACCGCCCGGGTCCGCTTCTCCACCTCGCGCTCCGCGTCCACGAGCGCCTGCTTGCGGCGGGCAGCCTCGACCAGGGCCTCCCTCACCTTCGCCGGGATCCTGCCGTTCTGGCTGTACCAGGACACCTGGCCGAGGTCCCACGGGAGGATCCGGAACGACTCGTCGCGGACCAGCTCCTCCTTCACCACGAGCTTCGCCGCCTTGCCCCCGGCCACCTTGCCCCGGAAGCGGTAGAGCGCGTCGGTGGTCTCCACCGGCTTCTCGGTGTCGACGAGCTTCCACCCGGGCCGGAAGGCGTGCTCCACGATCAGGGTCTTGTCCTCGTCGGACTTGTTGTCCGCCACGTACTCCTGGGTTGCCACGTGCCGGCGGGAGACCCACAGGACCCCCTGCACGATCCGGCCCGTCAGGATCGCCTCCTCCTGCTGGATCTTGGCGGCGTCGACGGTCACCTGCAGGTCGACCCCGTAGCTCAGCAGCCGCTCCTGGCCGGGCGGGAGGTCGTCGATGCGGGCGTCGCCCCCGTACCCCCCGCCGTCGAGCACGGTCACCGGGCCCTGGAGGAAGTGCTTTCCCGTGGTGTTCTTGAGCAGGGCTCCGGTGAGCGGGTTCCGGGGCAGCACGGCGCGATTGTAGATGGACACCCGCTCCGCCTCCACGTCTTCGGTGACGATGGGGAGCAGGGCCGACTGCTGGCGGGCCAGGGTGACGCCGTCCACCGCGTACTGGAAGAGCTCGCCCATCCGGGCGGCGGACGCCACGGAGGCCACCGAGGCGGTGGCGTCCAGGATCCGGTCCTCCGCCGCCGCTCGGCGCGGCGCCGGAGCCGCGGCCGGCGCCTCCGACATCGCCATCTTGGCCGCCGCCCGGCCCGCCCGCTCGGCCGGCATGTCCGCGGCGAACCCCTCCACCTCGCGCTCGACGGCGAGCCCTCCCTCGTAGACCTGGGGCCGCAGGCCGGCGAAGAGCTCGGGCTTCACCACCGGCCGGGGGGCGTAGAGCGGCTGGTAGAGGTCCTGGATGAAGGACACCGGGCGGCCGCTCACGAGGGAGAGCCGCACGTCGTTCCAGTCGCCCTCGGTCTGGTTCTCCACGATGGCCCAGCCCTGGATCTTCGGCTTCCCCTCGCCCTTGGGGGGGAGCACGAGACGGTAGCTCGTCTTCCAGACCGGGGTCTCCACCACGTAGCCGATCCGCACGCGGCGCTCGCCGGTCCCCTGGAACCGGATCGTCACCGCCTTCTTGTCCTGGTCGCGCGCCTGGGCCAGGGTCGCCAGGGCCTTGGCGAGCTCGTCGCGGAGCTTGGGGTCCTCCAGGGTGAGCTCCTGCACCTCCTCCAGGGACACGGTCCGCACCGCGCCGCCGAGGAGCAGGTTCAGGTAGGGCAGGCTCGCGAGGCCTCCCTCGTCACCCACCGGCCGCTCGCGCACCTCCACGCCCACCACCGTCCCGGAGAGCTTCTCGGTGCCCAGGTCCACCGTCACCCGGGCGCCCCGGAGCTGGTTGAGGAGCTCGGCCAGGGAGGGGTTGGCCGTGACGTCCACCTGGAAGCTCTTGAGGGTCTTCCCGACGGGGTCCTGCGACGGGTAGGTGACGGCCGCCACCCGGCCCCCGTCCAGGTCCTGGAGCACGAGGGACTTGAGCACGTCGTTCACCTGGGGGGCCTTGAACTGGAGCTCGACGGCCCCGTCCCCGGAGACCGTGCCCGCGTGCTCGAAGTACCCGACCCCCGAGGAGTACAGGGCTATGGACCGCACGGGCACGTCGGAGGCCCCGGCCGCCGGCGCCGCCGACAGCAGGAGCAGGACCACGGAGATCGTTCGCCACATCGTTCTCGCTCCTTCCCGAGCGGTCCGTCCGCCGGGCGCCAGGGGGCGGAGGGGCGCCGGCGCCGGTCCGCCCGGGCAAGCCGGGATCACCCCCACGCCACGAGCCCGAGGTCCCACCGGCTGGCCAGGTTGGGGTGGTGGGGGAGGACGCGGATGGCGTAGCCGTGCTTGCCGCTCCGCTCGCAGGGAACCTCGCCGGTGAACTCGTGCACCCCGCCCTCCCCGGCGCTCTCGTGGCGGAGCGGGCGCGCCCCGGCCTCCACGAGCCCTCCGAAGGGGTCGAGGGCGCCGTAGTACACCTCCACGGCCACGTCCTGGGGGTCGAGCCCGTTGAGCGCCACGGAGCACCGGACGGCGAGGCTCGCGCCCACCTGCAGCTCCCGCTCCTCGGCCCCGGTGACGCGCACCACCCGCACCCCGGACCACGCCCCCCGCACCCGCTCCTTCCACCGCGCGAGGGCCTTGGCGGCCTGGAAGCCGTTGCCCGCGAGCCGGCCCCAGTGGGTGAGCGCGGGCAGGTAGTAGTCCTCGGTGTACTCCCGGACCATGCGGTTGGTGTTGTAGACCGGCGTCAGGCGCATCATCGACGCCTTCATCTTCGCGATCCACCCCCGGGGCAGCCCGTCCTCCCCCCGGCGGTAGTAGAGGGGAACGACCTCCTCCTCGAGCAGGTCGTAGAGGGCGTGGCTCTCCACACCGTCCTGCACGGAGGCGTCGGGGTACTCCTCCCCGCGCCCGATCGCCCACCCTACCTCCGCCTCGTAGGCCTCGTCCCACCAGCCGTCGAGGATGCTGACGTTGAGCCCCCCGTTGGGGGGCACCTTCATCCCGCTCGTGCCGCACGCCTCCAGGGGCCGGCGGGGCGTGTTGAGCCACACGTCCACCCCCTGCACGAGGTAGCGGGCGATGTTGACGTCGTAGTCCTCCAGGAAGACGACGTGCTTGCGGAAATCCCGGCGCCGGGCCTGGTGGATGATCTCCTGGATGAACCGCTTGCCCTCGTTGTCCGCCGGGTGCGCCTTGCCCGCGAACACGATCTGCACGGGCCTGTCGGCGTCGTTGAGGATCCGCGCCAGCCGCTCCGGGTCCCGCAGCAGGAGGGTCGCCCGCTTGTACGTCGCGAAGCGGCGGGCGAACCCGATGGTCAGGGCCTCGGGGTCGAGGACCTCCTCGGCGTCGAGCAACTCCTGGGAGGGTGCGCCCCGGCGGCGCAGCTGATCCGCGAGCTTGCGCCGGACGAAGCCCACCAGGCGCTCCTTCAGGCGCTCCTGGCTGCGCCACAGCTCGTTGTCGGGGATCTGGCGCACCCGCTCCCACATCTCCGAATCCAGCGGCTCGTCCACCCACTGGGGCCCGAGGTAGCGGTCGTATAGCCGGGCCATCTCGTCCGAGAGCCAGGACCGCACGTGGACGCCGTTGGTCACGGCCCCGATCGGCACCTCCTCCGCGGGGATCCCCGGCCACACCCCGGCCCACATCTTCCGCGAGACCGACCCGTGCAGGCGGCTCACCCCGTTGCGGTAGCCGCTGAGCCGGATGGCCAGCACGGCCATGGAGAGGGGCTCCCGGGAGTCCGCCGGGTTCTGGCGCCCGAGGGCGAGGAGGTCCTGGGTCTGGATGCCCAGGGAGCGCACGTAGTCCCCCAGGTACGACTCCACGATCTCGGGGGGGAACAGGTCGATGCCCGCGGGCACCGGCGTGTGGGTGGTGAATACGTTGCCCGTGCGCACGGCCTCGAGCGCCTCCCGGAACCCGAGCCCCCCCTTCTCG
Organism: uncultured Thermodesulfobacteriota bacterium; assembly: GCA_964528225.1. Lineage (GTDB taxonomy): Bacteria > Desulfobacterota > Deferrisomatia > Deferrisomatales > JACRMM01 > CAZGRT01. Next base: position 5,758 of record CAZGRT010000305.1, read on the forward strand.
CGAAGCACCCGGATCCGCTCGAGCCCCAGGAACGCCGCGTGGCCCTCGTTCATGTGGCACACCGGCGGGTCGATCCCCAGCGCGTGGAGGAGGCGCACGCCGCCGATGCCCAGGACGATCTCCTGGCGGATGCGGGTGTCGATCCCCGGGGCGTAGAGCTGGTAGGTGATCGCCCGGTCCGCCGGGTTGTTCTGCTCGAGGTTGGTGTCGAGCAGGTACAAGGGCGCCCGCCCCACCTGGACCTTCCACGCCTGGACGAAGACCGCCCGGCCCTGGACCAGCAGCTCGATCTGGACCGGCTTGCCCGACTGGTCGCGCACCGGCCGCACCGGCATGTTGTAGAAGTCGTTCTCCGGGTAGACCTCCTGCTGCCACCCGTCGTGGGTGAGGTACTGGTGGAAGTACCCCTGGCGGTAGAGGAGCCCCACGCCCACCATGGGCAGGCCGAGCTCGCTGGTACTCTTGAAGTGGTCCCCGGCGAGCACGCCCAGGCCCCCCGCGTAGATCGGGAGGCACTCGTGGAGGCCGAACTCCATGGAGAAGTACGCCACCTGGTTGCCGTTGAACTCCGGGTGGGCCTTGTCCGCCCAGGTCGGCATGCCCAGGTAGCGCCCCAGGGACTGGGCCACCCGGTCCATGTGGGCGAGGAAGACCTCGTCGTTCTCCAGGTCCCGCAGCCGGCCCTGGTCGATCATCCCGAGCATCTTCACGGGGTTGTGGTAGGCGGCGGACCACAGGTCGTGGTCCATGCGCCGGAAGAGGTCCACCGCCTCGGGATTCCAGGCCCACCACAGGTTGTGCGCGACCTCGAGCAGCGGCTGGAGCCGTTCCGGCAGGTACGCGGTCACGGTGAAGGTGCGCAGTTGCTGCATGGGGCGGGTCCTCCCGGAGTCGGCGTGCGCGGCGCGAAGGCCCTCTCGTACCACGGGTCCGGGGCGCGCGCAACGCCGCGCAGGCCCGCCGTGGGAGGCGGCGCGGCGGCGTGGTAGGATGACGCAGCGCGCGGCGGCCGGGGACGGGCGCCCGCGGCGCAGCCCACCCGGGGAGAAGGGAGGCGACGTGCCGAGTCCGTGGCCCGTGCTGGAGTCGATCCTCGAGCGAGACTACCGGATCTTCCGCCTCCGGCGGGACCGGGCGCTGAGCCCCCGCACGGGGCGGCCCCACGACTTCTACGTGCTGGAGACCCGCGACTGGGTGAACGTGATCCCCCTCACCGCGGCGGACGAAGTGGTGATGGTGCGCCAGTACCGCCACGGGGTGCGGGCGGTGACGCTGGAGATCCCCGGGGGCATCCTCGACGAGCCCGGGGAGGACCCCGCCGAGGCCGCCCGGAGGGAACTCCGGGAGGAAACGGGGTACGAGCCCCGGGAGATCGTGCCCCTCGGGGCGGTGCAGGCCCAGCCCGCCCTCCAGGACAACCTGTGCCACACCTTCCTGGCCCTGGGGTGCGAGCGGGTCGGCGAGCCCGCGCCCGACGCCGGGGAGGACCTGCGCGTCGCCACCGTGCCCCTCTCCGAGATCCCGGCGCGCATCGCCGGGGGGGAGATCCGCCACGGCCTCGTGCTCGCGGCCTTCTATTGGTACGAACTGTGGCGCCGGGAGGGCGGCCGCCCGTGAAGTGCCTCCTCGCCTGGTACAGCCGGACGGGGACCACGGAGCGGGTCGCGGGGTGGGCCGGGGAGATCCTCTCCCGCGCGGGGCACGACGTGTCGGAGGCGCCCATCCGGCCGCGGCTGGACCTGCCCTACCCCCTCTGGCTGGCCCTCTCCTTCGTGCCGGGGAGCCGGGTGCCCCTCGCCGGGCCGCCGCCCGACCCCCGGCCCTTCGACGCCTGCGTGCTGGCGCTCCCCAAGTGGACGCTGTCCTGCCCGCCGGCCAACGCCTTCCTCGCCCGCGCCGCGGCCCGCCTGCCGCCCACCGCCCTGGTGGTCACCTGCGGCGGGTGGGACCAGGACCGCTACCTGCGCTCCCTGGAGTCCTCCCTGACCCGGCGGGGCGTCTCCCTGCGGGGCGGCCTGGCGCTCAGGCGCCGCGACGTGGAGTCCGGCGCGGCCGAGGCCGTCCTCGGGTCCTTCCTGGCCGCGGCGTTCCCGACCTGACCCCCGCCGCGGGTCAGAACCCCAGCCACCGCCCCAGGTAGCCCCGCTGCCAGAGCACCCCGGCGGCCGCCGCGAGGGCGGCCAGCAGGAGGAGCAGGCCCCACGGGAACCGCCTCTGGGCGTACGGGTCCGAGAGCGACCGCTCCGCGCCCCGGGGAAGCTCCGCCACGGCCGTGAGCGCTCCCCCGAAGGGGATGTTGATCTTGGCCCGCGCGTTCACGGCCCACCCGTTGCCGTCGAGGATCGGCCCGAGGTTTCGCAGCCGGAGCTTGAGGGCGGCGATCACCACCGCGGGCCCCGAGATCAGGAGGATGAGGCCGACCGGCGCCAGGGGCATCTGCCACCACCGCAGCCCCAGGAACCCGGTGACCACCGCGGCCGCCGCCGAGCCGATGGCGCCCAGGGCGAGCCCGATGGCGGCGAAGATCCCCACGAACTTCCCGATGTCGAAGGCCGCGGGGGCGGGGGCCGGCGCCTCCACCTTCTGGCCGGCCGCGGCCACCGCCGCCGAGGACTTGTCCTGCACCGCCTTCTCCCGCGCCGCGGCCAGCTTCTCCACCTGCTCCCCGATCATCTTCCCGATGCGCTTGTACGGGGCCCAGAACGCCTGCCGCACGCTGATCGGGTGCTCTACGAGCTTCACGACGGTGGCGTCCCAGTCCTGCCCCTTCCGGTCGTAGAACACCCCGTTGCGGCCCGGCATCAGGAAGTCGGCGTCGCCCCCGGTGAACGCCGCCGCGATGTGCATCTTCTCGGCGCTGCCCCGGCGGGTGCACTCGCAGTAGGCCAAGTAGGTGCGGCTGAGGGTGGCCACGGCGCTGTGCTTGCCCACGTCCTCCACCCGCACGCACAGGTCGCAGCTGCGCCCGTCGAGGTAGAGCGTGCCCGCCTGGAACACCGCCTTGGCCCGGCGCGTGTAGAAGTCCCGGAAGGAGACAAAGTTGTCGAGCAGCGTGTGGAGGTCCCGGCGGTACCGGACCAGGCGCTCCACCGACGCGATGGCGTCGGCCTCCGGGGCCAGCGCCTCGTCCTGGGCGATCAGCGCCTCCACCGCCTCTCGGCCGCCGCCGGCGAGGATCTCCCGGACGCGCTCGGGGGGCACGGCCGCCAGGGGCGACGCGGGCTTCGCCGCCCGCCAGGAGTCGTGGGCCGAGAAGCGAGCCTTGAGCTCCTCCCACCCGGCCTCGTCCAGCGCCCCGCGCGCACCGAGCACCGGCTCCACCGCCGCCGCGCGGAAGGCGGCGACCCGGCCGACCCAGGCCGGGTTGAGCCCCCGGTCCAGGGGCAGGGGCGTCCCGGCCTCCACCCGGGCCAGGGGCAGCGCGGCCATCTCGTCGCCCGCCGCGGTGAGGTCCTTCGCCGCCAGGGCCGCGTAGTCCGTCTCCGAGCGGTTGAGCACCCCGGCCGCCCGGGGATCGAAGGCGGCGAGGCGGCACCGCAGGAAGTAGTCGTCCACCTTCCCCCGTACCGCCGCCACCGCGTCCGCCGCCGCCGGCGTGGCGTCGCCCAGGGGCATGACCGCGGCGTCGCCCTCCGCCTTCGCCCACCACGCGGCGCACGCCTCGGCTTCCCGGAAGAACCGCTCGAGGGCCGCCCGGGAGACCCCCGGCTTGCCGCTCCGGTCGGTCTCCCCGCCGAGGCAGGCGACGGCCTCGGCGATCAGCTTCCCCACCGCCTCGTCCTCCGCCGCATCCGCGGGCACGATGCCGTCGCCGTTGAACCGCGTCTGGGCGAAGATGCGCGCCGTGTCGGCGACGTCCTCGACGGAGATCTCCTCCGCCCCCTCCTTGCCGAGGTTGAGCAGCACCCGGCGTGCGGAAGCCACCAGCCGCCTGCCCTCCTCCGTCGCGTCGTCGATGGCGGACAGCGGCAGCGCGGCCGCGCCCCGGGTCAGGTCGGCCGGGTCGCGCAGCACCGAGCACGCCCACCGCACGGCCTCGAGGACCTCCGGCACGCGGATGCGCCCGTCGCGGTCGGTGTCGATCAGGTCCAGGGTGCGGCCGTCGAACTCGAGCCCCTTGGTCGGGCAGCTCAGCGCCACCCACAGCTTGGGGTCGAGCTCCGCCAGCCGGCGCAGGTCGTCGGCCGCGTCGAGCCGCACCTGGTCGAACCCGCCCGCCCGGAAGAAGCGCCACTTGTGCGGCTTCTGCCCCTTCTTGTCGTCGGAGTGCTGCGCCATGACCGCTCCTCCCGACGCGGCCGGGGCCGGGGGCGGTTCCCCGGCGCTCGTGCGTCCGCGCCGCGGTCAGTATGGAGGGAATCGCGGGCGTGGCAAGGGGGAGAAAGGGGCGCGGTCGAAACGGCGAACCAACAGGGATATCCCCGGAGGCCGGCGATCCCTCCGGCTCGGCCCGGCCCCGAGGGCTGCGAGTCGCGTTCAGCCGCCCGGAGCGCCACGCCGTGACGGCAGCCGGTCCGGCCGGAAGGCCCTCCCCGACATCCGTTCCAGACGCTGGATGGCCTCCCCGGCGCACGCGAGAGCGGCCTTCGAGCTCCGCACCGACGGGTCGTCCTCCTCCGCCGTGCCCGTCGCGTCGAACCAGTACAGGACGTCCAGGGTGGCGCCGTCGATCACCTGAAGGTTGTACACGACCCTGCCGACACCGGCCTTTCCCGGGGCCGCGACCCGCTCCGTCCCGTACAGGGCGGCCGTCAGCACCTTGCCCCCGCTGTCCCCGGGGTCGAACTCGACAAGGGAAACCTTCACCAGGAGCTCCTTGCCCCCGGCCCCCGAGCCTGCGCTCTCGTAGTACCCGCGCAACTCCATGTGGAAGACCTCGATGGCCTCCCGGACGTCGTCCGCGAGCCGGCTTCCCTTCACGACCTCCGCGTTCGCCCCGAGAAACGCCTCTCTGTCCACCGAGGAGACCGAGATCCGCTCGTACGCCGACAGATCCGGCGCCTTCGCGTCCTTGTCCGGACTCGATGCGCAGCCCGCGAGGAGCAGGAACAGGGCGGGAAGCACGACGCAAGCTCTCACGATGTCATCTCCACGGGTCACGATGTCCAGTCGGCAAGATCCTGTTGCCCCGAAGTCCGCCCGTCACCGACGGCCGAAGCCGGAACGCGACGGCGGAGCGTGTCTTCAACGCGCGAAGCGTCTTGGAAGTCCGCTGCGGTCGTGTTGGCTTCGATCACGTTTCCCTCTGTGTATCCGCCAAGAGATCATAGACTGACCTTGCATTCTCGATCATTTCAAATGATGGAACGGCCATATGACCCATTCCAGGCCAACTGCCTGAACCAAACCAGGAATAGAATGCAGGCGTCGAACCAAATGTGATAGTGCCTCGATTCTCTTTCCCTTCGCTCAGAGCCACATCGCTTAGCGTCCGCGAACTCAATCTTTTCAATTTCCTTCTTGTAATTCCCGATACGATGAAAATACTCTTATCCGTGAGTCCGTAGAATGTCTTTCTTCTCTGTAACGCTTCAACATAAAATCTCCCGATCACGAGATAGATCCCTACAAGGACAAACGGGACCCCCCAAAGTTTGAAAAAGAATGGGGCTCCCTTCGTGATCACAGTTGCTTCCCAGAAGATCGCGAACCCGCACCAGAGGAGGCTAAACGGGATAAGAAATGCATCCGACCCTCGGAGCATCACCCCCTGCCTTGGTCTCCCGGACCACAGGAGT
>CAZGRT010000306.1:0-4116 GCA_964528225.1 uncultured Thermodesulfobacteriota bacterium
CCCCGCAGGATCATCGGGCGGCACCCCCCCGGGAAGGGTTGGCCACTACTTCAGCTTCACCCCGGTCACGAGCTGGGCGACGATGCGGTCCAGGGCGTCCTTCTTCTGCTCCGTCTTCGGGGCCGCCTCCTTCTTGGACCACACCGACTCCGGCCGGACCTGCAGGATGATCACGTTGTCCGGGAAGGGGAGGTCGGCGTCGATGCCGAACTCGATGTCGTAGGGCTTGCCGTAGTACTTGTCGATCGCCTTGGCGACGCGGCAGAGCTCCTTGAGTTCGTCGTTGGTGACGCAGAACCGCTCACGGTCCTCGTCGGCCACGGGGACCGTGTCGATGTCGCTCCCGCCCTGCCGGTAGACGCACTGCACCTCCTTGGCCCCCTTCGTCGACTTGATCACGCTGAGGGTGATCTTGTCGACGAGGTAGTTGTCGGGGGTGACCAGGCCGCTCACCACGGCCTCGCCGAGCCCGTAGCTCACGTCCACCGAGATCTTGGAGCGGTCGCCGTTGAGGGGGTTGAGGGTGAAGATGACCCCGGAGAGACGCGAGTTCACCATCTTCGGGACGCCGACGCCGATGTTGAGGAGGAAGTTCATCCCCTTGTTCATCCGGTAGGTGATGGCCTCCACGTGGTAGGCGCTCGCCCAGGTCTTCTTGGTGTAGTGGATGAGGTCGGCGTGGCCCCGGATGTTGAGGTAGGTCTCCATCTGCCCGGGCATGGAGACGGCGCCGCTGGAGCGGACCGCGACCGGCACGTTCTCCACCTGCGCCATGTCGCACAGTTTGTCGTACTCCCGGGTGAGCTCCGCAGCGATGGCGTCCGGCACGGTGGCGGCCTCGATGAGCCCGACCGCGAAGCGGCTCGCCGCCTCGCAGTTCTCGTAGGTGACGGCGCCGAGCTCGCCCACGTACTTCGCCAACTCGGCCTTGATGCCGGTCTCCTCCATGAAGCGGTCGTTGGCGTGGAGCGTGAGGGCGAAGCCCGGGCTCACCCGGATGCCCGCCTTGAGCATCTCGCCCAGGTTGGCGTTCTTCTTCCCGACCAGGTTGAAGTCCTGCCCTTCCAGCTCGTCGTACCAGAAGGAGAACCTGCTTTCCCTGTCAGACATGTCGGTCCCTTGATCTGGTTGGGTGCACACCGGCTTGCTCCTGCTTGGCGAGAGGGGTCCGAAGAACGGGATCCCGCCCCCCGGCGGCGCCGGGGGGCGGGATCGGGCAGCCTCAGGCGGCGCGCTTCACGACGCGCACCGAGCCCTCGTCGCCGTCGATGCGGATCACGTCGCCGGTCTTGATGAAGGAGGTCCCCCGGCCGGTGCCCACCACCGTGGGCAGGCCGTATTCGCGGCACACGATGGCGGCGTGGCACATGGCGCCTCCCACGTCGGTGACGCAGCCGGCGATCTTGGTGAAGGCCGGTGCCCAGCTCGGGGAAGTGGTGGTCGCGACCAGGATCTCGCCGTCCTGGAGCTGGCTGAGATCCTTCACGTCGCGGATCACCCGCGCCTTGCCCTCCACGATGCCCGACGACCCCGGCGAGCCGGCGAGTTCGTCGCCGCCGGCGCCCGCCGCGGCCTCGACGCCCTTGAGCCAGTTCTTGAGCACGTTCGTGGTGACGCCCCAGAGCACGATGCTGAAGGGCTCGGTCACGACCTCCGGCGGGGTGCCCAGGGCCGGGGGCGGCTTCCACGCCTGGAACTTCTTCATCACGCCCCGCCGCCAGTCGATCTCCTTCGGCCAGTAGGAGGGGCCTCGCGCACGGGTTCCCGTGGCCCAGCTCGTGACGTGGTCCCAGAGGGCGTCGCGGATCTCGCCGCGCTTCAGGTACCAGATGTCCTCGCGGTCCTTGAGGAAGCCGGCGCCCACGAGGATGTCGGCCACCTGCCGCACCTTGTTCCAGAAGATGCTGTGGAACCAGTGCTCGACGTAGAAGAGGTGGTCCTCCACGTAGGGGAAGACTCGCTGGGAGACCGCCAGTCCCTGCTCGAAGGACTGGCGGTCCTCGTCGGACGTGATCAGGTCGCGGTACTCCTGGATGAGGCGGTCGCGCTCCTCGATGAGCTTCTCGGTGGGCCTCCCCACCGGCTTGCCCGCCTTGATGGCCTGGATGTGCATGCGGATGGAGTCGAACGGAACGTCGAGGTCGTCGTTCCAGGACTTGTGGTGGTGGTACCAGCCGGTGCCCGTGGAGATGTAGAACCACGGGTAGCGGGCCTTCTCGAGTTCGTCGAGCCAGTACTTGCCGCCCGCCGTCTTCTCCATCGCGGCCATGGCCGCCGAGGCCGTCTTGGTCTCGAGCAGAAGCCCGTCGAGGTTGTTGTCGATGGCCAGCCTGGCCAGCCGGATCAGCTCGGAGTCGGGCTTGTACATCACGACGTCGATGCCCGAGACCATCTTGGTGAGGGTCGAGATGGGGATGTCCGGGAAGATCTGGTTGGCGGTGTTGATGAAGGTGACGTACGCCGCGTACCCCAGGTTGAGGAACTCGAAGTGGTACTGCCAGATCATCAGCCCCTTGTGGATGAGGTCGTCGTACTGCGTCAGCAGGTGGTAGCCGCTACCGATGCCCTTGTTCTCGAAGACGATGCTCTCGTCCTCCACCTCCGGGAGGGGCGCGAAGTTCACCTCCTCGAGCTCCCCAAGGAGCTTGGTCACCTTGACCTTCCATTCGTCGTAGAGCTTGTCCCAGTTCTCGAAGTAGTACCCGGCGCGCTTCAGGAAGGTGGGGACGCGGCGCCCGACCTCCTCGGGGTCCGGCACGCCGACCGGCGTGATGTACACGTGGCCGTTGACAATGCGGTGGTCGATGCCGAGGGCCGGCGGCATCAGGAACGTGCGTGTGTTGTTCTGGGAAAGGGCCAGGAACCACGCCTCGTCCCAGATGAGGTCGAAGGGGTAGTGGGGCTCCGGGTAGTGCAGGCCGTCGTAGAACCAGAGCTGGTCGCTCTCGAACTTGGTCCGTGCCGGGTCGTCCTTGGTGAACTGGTAGTGGTAGGGGTACATCCGCTCCCAGCCCTCGGTGCCGGGGATCGTCGGGACGTCGTGGGGATCGAGGAACTTGTTGCTCATGAGCTGCCTCCTGGCGTCGTGTGGGCGTGGACGTTTCCCGGGCTCACCTTCGAAGGATCCTGCCGCCGGCGCGCCCCTACAGCCGGAACCAACGGGGCTCGTCGAAGCGTTCGGTCGTCCGCAGGATCCGGCTCTTGTGGTTTCGCACGTAGTCGCGGCACAGGGTGTAGGTGACCCCGCGGAACTTCGGGTTGTCGAGGAGGCGCCCGATGTCCACCGGGTCCTTGAACGTCAGCTCGATGATGACCTCGCTGAAGCCGCCGATCAGGACGTTCCAACCCTCCGTCACCTCCACGTAGTCGAGCTCCGCGAGGGTCGGGAGGTAGGTCTTCTGGAGGAAGGCGCCGTACTCGCTGCGCTGGTCGGGGCGGACGTCCCAGTACTGGTTGTACTTCCACACGCCCTTCTGGATCTCGTAGTCCGCCTTGGAAGACAGCGGGATGGGTTCGAGGATCTTGCTGGCGTAGTTGATCACGTGGGTCTTCAGCTCGGCCTTCAGGGCCTTGAAGCGTTCGTCCGAGAGCGCGGCGTAGAGGTCGGGGAGGGTCTTCGCGCTCTTGATGGAGATGATCTTGGGCCCCATGCCCACCTGCACGTAGAAGCCGCCCACCGACTGCAGGCCGAGGCGGTTGCACTCGGGGATGAAGCGCTTCGTCACGAAGTCCGCGTAGGCGTCCTCCTGCCCGCGAATGACGTCCCAGTCCTGGGTGATAAGAAGAGACATCGCGATCCTCCGCTGTCTAGCTGGGAACGGGCGCTCTCCGCTTCGGGCGCGCTCGGAGTGCGCGGCGCCGAACGGCCGAGGCCCTTGCCATGCGAGAAACACAGGTTGATTCGATACGTTCGGCTCCGGAGAGCGCTGCCCGGGTCGAGTGTCCGAAGCACAGAGCAAGCATCGTGCCGCCTAGCGAGAAGATAGCAAAACGCCGGTTGTGCAACGACCGGAAATGGGGGATGATGCGACGCCTTAGTCGCATTCGGCCGGGCGGATTTTCGGGAATGCCGAAACATAGGCTCGAAACGGTGCGACAGAGTTGTCGCACCGGTGG
>CAZGRT010000307.1:0-1666 GCA_964528225.1 uncultured Thermodesulfobacteriota bacterium
TCACCTTCTCGTGGAGACACCGCCCCATGTCCGTGAAGACCCGCTTCGCACCGAGCCCCACGGGATACCTGCACATCGGCGGGGCCCGCACGGCCCTCTTCAACTATCTCTACGCCCGCCACCACGGCGGCACCTTCGTGCTCCGCATCGAGGACACGGACCGGGAGCGCTCCACCGAGGAGAGCACACGGGCGATCCTCGACTCGATGGCGTGGTTGGGCCTCGCCTGCGACGAGGGCCCCTTCTTCCAGAGCCAGCGCACGGACATCTACCGGGAACACGTGGAGCGCCTGCTGAAGGTGGGCAAGGCGTACCGCTGCGACTGCAGCGCCGAGTCCCTGGAGACCATGCGCACCCGGGCCATGGCCGAGGGGCGCAACCCGAAGTACGACGGCCGCTGCCGGGACCGGAACGTGGACCCGAGCCAGCCCCACGTGGTGAGGCTGCGCGCGCGGGACGAAGGGCAGACGGTGGTCCGCGACCTCCTTCGCGGCGAGGTGGTCTTCGAGAACTCGGAACTCGACGACCTCATCCTGGTACGGAGCGACGGGGGCCCGACGTACAACTGGACCGTGGTCGTGGACGACGCGCTCATGGGCATCACCCACGTCATCCGGGGCGACGACCACCTCAACAACACGCCCAAGCAGATCCAGATCTACGAGGCGTTGGGGTTCCCCCTGCCGGCCTTCGCCCACGTCCCCATGATCCTGGGCGAAGACAAGAAGCGTCTGTCCAAGCGCCACGGCGCCACGAGCGTGGAGAGCTACCGCGACGCGGGCTACCTGCCGGAGGCCCTGGTCAATTTCCTCGTGCGGCTCGGCTGGTCCCACGGCGACCAGGAGATCTTCTCCCTGGAGGAACTCGTCCGCCTCTTCGACCTGGACGGGGTGGGCCGCGCCGCCGGCGTCTTCAACGCCGACAAGCTCCTCTGGCTCAACGGCCACTACGTGAAGGAGTGCCCGGCCGACCGCCTGCGCGATCTCGTCCGGCCCTTCCTGGAGGCCAAGGGCTACGACGTCTCGGACGCGGACAAGCTCGCGGTCCTGGTCGAGGTGCTCAGGGCGAGGGCTCCCACCCTGGCGGAGTTCGCGGTCCAGGCCGCCCCCTACTACGAGCCCGACGTGACCGTCGACCCTGCCGCCGCGCAGAAGGTCCTGAAGCCGGAAGCGGCCCCGATCCTGCGGGACCTGGCAGAGGCATTCCGGACGCTTCCCGAGTGGACCGTCGCGGCCCTCGAACCGCCCTTCGCCGCCGTGGTGGAGAAGCACGGACTCAAGATGGGCAAGGTGGCCCAGCCCCTGCGGGTGGCCGTGACAGGGTCCACGGCCAGCCCGGGCATCTTCGAGACGGTCTTCCTGGTGGGGCGCGACCGAACGCTGGAGCGCCTCGCCGCAGCCGCGTCGATGGCCTCCGGAGGGGAAGATCCGGCTTGACACCCCCGCGGGAGGTCAGTATAAACCTCCCTTCCTGAGTCGCTGGGGGATCGTCTAATGGTAGGACAGCAGACTCTGGATCTGTTTATGAGGGTTCGAATCCTTCTCCCCCAGCCAGGGCAAGAAATCGGTCCCTTCGTCTAGCCCGGCCTAGGACACCGGCCTCTCACGTCGGCGACACGGGTTCAAATCCCGTAGGGACCGCCATCTCTGTGAAAGCCCCCAACGCC
>CAZGRT010000308.1:0-6293 GCA_964528225.1 uncultured Thermodesulfobacteriota bacterium
GACTATCGCGCCAACTGCCTGACGTGTCGCGGAGACGAGTGCGGAGCATGCATCGGGCGGTGTCCCGCCGGGGCGATTTCCGCGGCGGGTCACGACAAGGAGCGCTGCCGCCAGTACTCCTACGAAGTGGTGCTGAAGAAGCTGGGCAAGGAGTACGAAGTGGAGGTGACGGGATGCGGGCTGTGCCAGACGGGGGTGCCGTGCGAGAGCCGCATCCCGCGGGCGCGCCCGGCTCGCTGAGCCGGTCCCCCGGCTGCCCCGTCCTGCGGCGAAGTCCTCAGCGTTCGGCCTCGTCGGACAGGGCCCCGGCCGGTGGTGTCGTCTCGCGGGCTGGCAGGGGCGGGGCGTCTCGGTTCCACGCCACCATGGCTACGGTGACGGTGGCGAGGCCGAGAACCACGAGGACGAGCTGCATGGGGCACTCCTTGGCGGACCGAGTGGGGTCCGGGGTCGGGGAGGCGATTCGGGCCAGATAAGGATCGGGAGACCTGCGCCCCAGCTTTAGCGGCCGCCACGCCCCGGTCGAGACGGAGGGCGCGGCACCCATTCGGGCGGCCCGTCCTTCGTTGAGCCGGAGCGCGCCTTTCCGGACGCCGCCGGAGAGGACCGCCGGCCGTCGCGGGAGCGGGCACCCGGGGCCGCGCCCGTCTCAGGCGGTGCCGGGCGGGAGATCGTCACCTGCCCCGGACAGGGCGGGGTGGTGGGGCTCCACCGCCGGCTCGAGGCGAAACGCCGCGTGCAGCATGACGGGCGTGACGAGAAGGCTCACGGCCATGTTGAGCAGCGCCACGCCGGTCATCACGTCGGCCAGGGGACCGGCGAAGATCCCCTGCCGGTTCGCCAGGGCCACGATCACGAGGGACACCTCCATGCGGGGCAGCATCCCGATGCCCACCTGGAGGGACCGGACCCAGCCCATCCGCGATACCAGGGCTCCGACGGCGGAACCAGCGAACTTTCCCCCGAAGCTGGCCAGGAGAAGGATCGGGGCGTAGCGTCCGAGGGAGCCGAGCCGGGCCAGGTCCAGGCTCGCGCCGAGGTGGATGAAGAACAAGGGGATGAAGAGCCCGTAAGACAGGGTGTGCACCCGGTCGAGGAGCTTCTCCTCCCCCATCTTCTCCCGAACCGCGAGCCCGGCGAGAAAAGCCCCGGTGATGGCCGCGAGGCCGAGGGTCTCCGCGAGGGCCGCCAGGGTGAAGGTCGCTGCAAGCACGAGGGACAGGGATGCCTGGGGCAGTTGGACGGCCCGAAAGCCCCTGTAGATGCGGGGGAGAACGCTCCAGCCGAGGGCGACGGCCGCCGCGGAGAATACCGTCGATTTGATCGCGAGCCCGGCGAGGCTTCCGGTTCCCAGCACGAGCGCCAGGATGGCCAGCGCCAGCACGTCGTCCACGATCGCCGCCCCCACCAGCGTCGCGCCCACCGCCGTGCGGAGGCGATGGGCCTCGAGCAGCGTGACCGCGGTGACCCCGATGGACGTGGGAGTGAACAGCGCGCCGAGGACGAGCGCCTGGACCTTGGTCAGGCCCAGGTGCTCCGCGGCCAGGATGCCGGCGGCAAAGGGCGCGGCCACGCCTCCGAGGGCCACCAGCGTGGAGGACCTCCCGGCCCGCTTCATGTCCGCGACCCTCGACTCGGTGCCCGTGACGAGGAGCAGGCACACGAGGCCGAGGTCCGCGAAGGCCCGGAACGCCTCTCCGCGCAGGGTCTCGGCCAGGAAGCCCGGGGCGGCCGCCAGGAGCACGCCGGCGAGAATCTGACCCAGGATCGGCGGGAGCCGGAGTCGGTCGAAGGCGTGCCCGAGGACCTTCGAGCCCGCCAGCGCGAGCGCCAGCGTCCAGAGGAAGTGGGCTTCCTTCACTTCAGGGCGCCCTCGGCCCGGTAGGCGGCGGCCAGACTGCGCAGCAGGTCGGCGGCTCCTATCTCGCCAAGCATCTCCCCTCCCTCGAACACTGCCAGGTAGGAGGCCCCCTTGCTCTCCATCAGTCGGAGCGCTTCCCGACAGGTGGTCTCGGGCGTCACCGTGTGGAGCACGCGCCCCTCGTGGAAACAGCAGATGCAGTCGGCGCTCCCGTGGGCGAGGCTCCGGAAGCGGGCGGTGCTGAAGCGCGTGTAGGAGGCGTGGGTCGGTTCCAGCGCCCGCAGGAGGTCGCGCCGCAGCAGGATGCTCTCCACCCGTGCCCGCGCCCCGGGCGGTCCCGCGAGGATCCAGGCGTGGTCCGCTTCGACGAAGACGTCGAGCAACTCCTCTACCGGCACGTGGGGCGGCAGGAAGACCAACCTCTCGAGGTGCCGGTTCATGATCGCTCGGGCGGGGAGGTGGTAGAAGCGCTCGTACACCTTGCGTCTCAGCGCGGGATCTACGGTGCAGCGGTCGTGGTCCATGGCGGGTCCTCCGGCGCGTCAAGCTACCACGACGGGAGGGGCCGACCAAGGCGTGCTAGAATGGGTTCCCTCGAAGGAGGGCGGCCGTGCCCTTGTCCCTGCGCCACCGCATCGTACTCCTTTCCGTCCTGGCCCTGATTCCGGCGGTCGTAGTGGCGTCCGCCGCGACCGTGCACCTGGTCACGCGCTATCTCTGGGAGGAGGCGGAGGCGGACGCCGTGGCCCTCGCCGAGACGGTTAGGCGCGCGGGCATCCACGCCATGCGCACGCTGGACCGCGAGGAGATGCGCGACATCCTGGAGAGCATCTCGGGTGCCCACGGCGTTCTCGCCGCAAGGCTCTACGACCGCGGCGGTGTCCTTCGGGTGCCCGCGTCGGAGAGCGGGCGCAACCTGGATCCTTCCGGGCCCCAGTGCACCGCCTGCCATCGGGATCCCCGCGAGGCCATGACGACGGGAGGGGTTTGCTCGCACCGCACCGACCAGGGGCTGAGGGTCTTCACCCCCATCCGGAAGGAGCCCGGTTGCTCCGCGGGGGGGTGCCACGGGACCGACGGCCCGCTGCTGGGATTCCTGGAGGTGGAACTCGACGCGTCGGTTCTCCGGAGCCGGGTCGCGGGCCTGGCGGGCAACGCGGCCTTCTGGGGCGGGGTGATCCTGGTGGCCGCGGTGGTGCCCCTCCTCCTCGGGTTGCGGTGGGTGGTGGGGCGGCCCCTGAGCGAGTGCCTGCGGCTCGTGCGGGGCATCGAGGAGGGCGACCTGGAAGTCCGCAGCCGGGTCCGCCGCTCCGACGAACTGGGGGAACTGCTCGCCTCGTTCGACTCGATGGCCGAGTCCCTGGGGCAGTCGCGCACGGAACTCGAGGCCCTCAACCGGGATCTCCAGGGACAGGTGGCGGCGCGAACCCGGGAACTAGAGTCGGCTCTGGAGGCCGCCCAGGACAGCGACCGGATGAAGACGGAATTCCTCGCGGGGATCAGCCACGAACTCTCCACGCCGCTGCAGGCCGTGATCGGCTACTCGGAGATCCTGCTCGACGGGATCGACGGCGAGCTCAACGAGGCGCAGCGGCGGGACGTGGAAGCGGTCTTTCGCAACGGCCGGCTGCTCCTCATGCTGGTGGAGGACCTGCTGGAACTCGCCCGCCTCGAGGGGCGGAGGCGGGTTCTTTGCATCGACCGCATCCGGGTGGAGGACGTGGTGGAGGAGATCGCCACCATCGGCAGGAGGCTCGCATCGGGAAGGCCCGTGGACGTCGTCGTGCAGTTGGAGCCCGGGTGCCCCTCCATTCTCGGGGATCTCAAGGCCTTGCGCGACGTCCTGTTCCATCTGGTGGAGAACGCGGTCCGACACACCGAGGAGGGGCGGGTGGAGATCCAGGCCCGGGGCATCGGGGAGAGCCGGCTGGGGGTCGTCGTGACCGACATGGGCCCCGGGGCCGACAGCGGGGTGGTCCGCTCCGCGCTCCGGGGCTTCGTTCCCAAGCAGGGAGGAGGGGGCGTCGGGGTGGGCCTGGCGCTGGCCCGGCGCCTGGTGGAACTCCACGGAGGCACGCTGTCGGTGGAGGGTCGCGAAGGCGGAGGGACCCGGGTGCAGGTGGAACTCCCCACGGTCCCGGGGCACGACGGCGGCACCCGGTCCACCTGACGGTTCAGGACCGGCCGTTCGGCTCCAGCCGGCGGCTCAGCCGGCCCCGACGTCGTTCGAATCCGTCCCGGTCCGGGCGCGGCCACGGCCCGCGGGAGAGGGCCTCTTCGACGACGGCGAGCGCCTGCGCCGGTCGGCCCAGGCGGTGTTCCAGCACGATGGCTGCCTCGGTGTACCCGCGCGGGTCGCCCGGCGCGAGCCGTCGGAGCCGCGCGCAGGCGTCGAGCGCGGCCGCCCAGTCTTCCTGTCGCTTCCGCGCCTTCACGATTTCCCGCAGCGCCCGGACCCGGATCTCGAGGGGGGCCCTCTCGTCGAGCCCGGCCTCCAGGTGGGGCAGGGCCGCCTCGATCCGGCCCCCACGGGCCTGGAGCAGCCCGCGCCCCAGGCTGGGGGCTGCGCCGGCCTGCGTCGCCAGCCACAGGAGGCCCGCGAGGCTCAGGAGGTCGTCGCGGTTGTGGCGGAAGACCGCGGCAAGACGCTCCGTGGCCCCGCGGCGGAGGAAGGCGTTGTAGAGCGCCGGGATCTCGGCCCCGGGGATGTCCCCGCAGCGGGAGTGGCCGAGCACGCGCGCCTCCAGGGTGGCGAGCCGGCAGTCGGGGTGGGCATGGCGCCACAGGACCCGCGCGGGGTGCAGCAGGTCGAGGTGGGCCGCGCCCGGAAGGGGCCACCGCTTCCGGTTCAGGACGTGGCGGTTCTCGAGCAGGGGCACGTCGTAGCACCGCCCGTTGTACGTCACCAGGCACCGGACGCCCTCGAGTTCCACGGCGAGGCGCTCCAGGAGGGCCGCCTCCCCGTCCAGGTCCTCGAGGAACAGCTGCACCACCCGGACTCCCCCGAGATCCGCGTCCCACCGCGCGACCCCCACGAGAAAGGGGACCGTGCCGGCCCCCCCGGCGAGCCCCGTCGTCTCGGTGTCCAGGAAGGCCACCTCCGCGGGGCTCCGCAAGCCGGCGAGTTGGCCGGGGAAGAGGTCGACAGCCTCCGGCCAGGGGAGTCCGGCGAGTTCCCGAAGGGCCATGCGGCCGTGCCGCCCCGATCCGGCGCCGACCCACTCGGTCGCGAAGACCGTGCCCGACGGGGTGGCCACGCGCCGGCCCGCCACGAACCGGTCCACGGGTTCCGGGGCCGGCCTCCCAGGAAGCGCGCTTCCGGGCACCACCCGCCCCGGCCCCAGCAGCCGGTCCAGGCGGGCGCGCAGTTCGGAGGAGGCGGTTGACTGGGCGGCCCCCGCGGGGCTCCCCCCGCGCTCCAGGCTCTGCAGGCGGTCCCGCAGGCTCCTCAAGGGTGTCGTCCTCGGGCCGTCACGAGGGCAGCGCCGCGGCCAGGATGGCGAGGGCCGCCTCCTTGGAGGCCTCCCCGGACTCGCCGGCCGGGCCGACGCAGGAGGGGCAGCCCGCCGTGCAGGGGCAGGCCGTGACCAGGTCCAGGGTGTCGCGCAGCAGGTCGCGGGCCCGCCCGTGGATCCCCTCGGCCAGGCCGCTGCCGCCCGGGTAGCGCTCGTAGAGGAAGATGGTGGGGCGGAAGGCGCCGGCCTCCGGCGGGGCGTCGCCGGCGAGGCGGGCGGTGCCCCGCGCCCCGGACGAGAGCGCGACGGACCAGCGGCCCTCGCGGTCCCCCAGGGCCCGGCCCAGGTCTCCGACGTCGCACAGGCACCGCAGCGCCGCCAAGTGCTGGAGCGCGTGGGCGATGCCGGCCAGCCCCTCCAGGAAGGCCCAGGTGGACAGTCCCAGCCGCGCGGCGAGTGCCTCGTCGAAGGTCCACCACGCCGCCGTCGTGTGCATCTCCTGGTCGGGCAGGTCCACCTCGCCGTACCCGATGTTCTCCAGGGTGTAGAACTTGATCTTCTTGTACCCGGGCACGTGGGTCACCACGTGGACCTCTCCCCACTCCGCCGCGCCCCAGGGGCCCGGCTCGGAGGCGAAGTCGTCGAGGATGCGGACCTTGGAGTAGGTGATGGCCTGGGTGTAGTGCTCGGTGTCCACCTGGCGGACGTAGGCCTTGCGGCCTTCCCAGTCGAGGCGGTCCACGTGGTGGGGGAGGCTATCCACCATGTAGATGGCGCCCGGGTGGATCGTCGTCGGCGCGCTCTCGAAGTCCACCTGGGCGATGATGCGCGCCGTCCCCTCCGTCATGTCCACCACCGCGAAGTTCGCCGGCTCCGCGGTTCGCAGCGCCACCTCGTCGGCCGGGTAGGAGTCCTCGGTCCAGTGCCACCGCGCCCCGGCCCGGCGGAGCACCCCCTTCTCCTCCAGGTACGCCAGG
>CAZGRT010000309.1:0-5354 GCA_964528225.1 uncultured Thermodesulfobacteriota bacterium
GGCGCGCTCCAGCTGCGCGTAGGCGCCGGCCAGGTCCTCGGCGGCCAGCTCGGCAAGCGGGCGCAGGATGTTGCGCACGTAGTCGGACTTGACGTCCATGGTGAGCGCCCCGAGCGCGCACCGAGGCGGCGCTGCGCGACCTGATCGGCCGCCAGGTTTCGGTGAGAGAGTACGTGGAGACGCAGATCATGCCCGACGTCAAGGTGTCGGACGCGGACGTGGAGGCATTCTACAAGGAGAACGAGGCGAAGTTCGCGACGCCGGAGCAGGTCCAGTGCAGCCACATCCTGATCCGCAGTGGCGCCGACGCGAAGCCCGAGGAGAAGGAGGCCGCGAAGAAGAAGGCCCAGGATCTCCAGGTTCGCTGCGTCAAGGGGGAGGACTTTGAGGCGCTGGCCAAGGAGTTCTCCGAGGACCCCGGGAGCGCGTCCCGAGGCGGGGACCTGGGCTTCTTCACCCGCGACCAGATGGTCGCGCCGTTCTCCGAGGCGGCCTTCCAGCTCAAGAAGGATGAGGTGAGCGGCGTGGTGGAGACCCAGTTCGGATACCACGTCATCAAGCTCTCCGACCGGAAGGCCGCGTCGACGCGGTCCCTGGACGAAGTGCGTGACCAGCTGCGCGAGTACCTGAAGTCGCAGGCCGTCAACCAGGCGGTCCAGGCCAAGGTGAACGAGCTGAAGGCGGTGGCAAAGATCGACGTGGTCGCGCCCCACCTGTGAGCCGGCGGCGCCCGCGCCGCGATCCGGAAACGAAACGAGGGCGGCCGAAAGGCCGCCCTCGTGCGTCGATGGTCTTGCGAGGCGGATCCTACTTCAGGGAATCCTTCAAGGACTTCCCGGCGGTGAAGCGCGGGCTCTTGCTGGCGGGGATCTTGATCTCCTTGCCCGTCTGGGGATTGCGTCCCTTGCGGGCCTTGCGGTGGGAGACCGAGAACGTGCCGAAACCGGTGATCGCCACCTTCTGCCCCTTGGAGAGCGTCTTCTCCACGGTGCCGACCATCGCGTCCAGCAGCGCTTCCGCCTCCTTGACCTTCACACCGGCTTTCGTCGCCACTTCCTGGATCAGTTCCGCCTTGTTCATCGACTTCCTCCTCGGGTAGGGGTTGTATGGGGAAAGCCCCCGGCTGGCACGATTCCGCGCAATGTACCCGGACTGAGGCCGTTTGACAAGGGATTGCGCGGGAAAACGGCTGTTCCGAGCCCCGCGTCGTCGGTCGGAGGTCCCTCCTCAGTCCCCGGCGAAGAGGGCCTGCGGGACCCCCTGTTCGAGCAGTTCCTCGCGTAGCGTCTCGCGCACGTCTGCGGTGCCGGGCAGTTGTTGCAGGCGCTGGGCCAGGGCCCGAAGCCGGGCCGCGTGGGCGGTCTGTACCAGCCGGCGCACCCGGGGAAGGCTGCCCGGGCTCACGGAGAACTCCTCCACCCCGAGGGCCAACAGCGCCGCCGCGCCGAGGGGACGGCTGGCCATCTCCCCGCAGACCGCCACGGGGCGCCCCGCGGCGTGCGCCGCCCGCACGACGCCTCCGACGATTTCGAGAACCGTGGGGTGAAGGGGGTCGTAGAGGTGGGCGACCCGGCGATTGGCCCGGTCCACGGCGAGGATGTACTGGACCAGGTCGTTGGTTCCGATGGAGAAGAAGTCCGCGAGCGGGGCGAGGCGGGCCACGCTGAGCGCGGCGGAGGGGACCTCGATCATGGCCCCAACGGGCACCCGGGGGATCCGGATGCCCCGGGCGTCGAGGGCGCGGCGTTCCTCCTCCACCATCTCCCGGGCGCGCCGGAGTTCCTCCACGGTGGAGATCATGGGGAAGACGATGCGGACGGGTCCCAGCAGGCTCGCGCGGAGCAGCGCCCGGAGCTGTATGCGGAAGGGCTCGGCCATCTCCAGGCTGACGCGGATCGAGCGCCACCCGAGATGGGGGTTCTGCTCCTTGGGAATGGGGAGGTAGGGGAGGTTCTTGTCGCCGCCGACGTCCAGGGTGCGCAGGGTCGCGATGCGGCCCCCCAGCGCCGCCACGATCTTGCCGTAGATCTCGACCTGCTCGTCCTCGTCCGGGAACGAAGACCGGATCAGGAACGGGAACTCGGTCCGGTAGAGCCCGACTCCTTCGCCCCCCGCCTCCAGGATCTTGGGGATGTCGGAGAGCAGCGCGGCGTTGCCGAGAACCCGCACGACCACGCCGTCCCGGGTGACCGAGGGCTCTCCGGCGTGGGAGCGGATTTCCTCGTCGACCCTCCCGGAGTCGAGCGCGAGACGGCCGTACTCCTCGGCCACCGCATCGGGCGGCGACAGGTAGATGACACCGGCATTTCCGTCGAGGATGACCGGCTGACCGCGCTCGGCGCGGGGCAGGTCCTCGGGCAGCCCCACGACGGCCGGGATTCCCGCGGAACGGCACAGGATGGCCGTGTGGGAGTTCCTGCCGCCGGCGACGAGGGCGACGCCTGCCAGGTTCGGCTGCAGGAGGCGCACGAACTGGGAGGGGGTGAGGTCGTCGGCGATGACGACCGTGGGTTCGTGCAGTTCGGCGGACCGCGCCCCGTCGTGCCCCGCGCACAGGTGGTTGAGGAGGCGGTGGGCCACGTCCCGGACGTCGGCCGCCCGCTCCCTGAGGTACGGGTCCTCCAGCCGGAGGAAGGCGTCCACGTAGCCCCGCGCCACCTCGGTGACCGCCCGGGGGGCCGCTTCTCCGGCCTCGATGCGGGTGCGGATCTTCTCCTGGAGCCCTCGATCCTCGAGCATGAGGAGGTGGGCGTGAAAGATGGCCCCGTCCTCCTCCCCCAGGGTTTCCGCCACCTGGTCGCGCACGCTCTCCACGTCGGCGATGCTCTTCTCCAGCGCCTCCTCGAAACGCTTCCACTCGGCGGCCGCGTCCCCGGCGGGGGAGTCGGGAACGCCTTCGCAGTGGGTGTCTTCGGTCAGAGGGAGGGCCGTCCCCCGGGCGACCCCGGGCGAAACCGCGATGCCGCGCAGAAACGCCACCGGGCGCGGCGGGCGCGCGGTCGTCTGGGCCTGGCGGTCGAGGAGGCGGGCGTTGGCGATGACCGTGGAGACCTGACTCGCCGCGGTCACCAACAGGCGGACCTCGTCCACGGAGAATATTCGCGGTTCCGCGGTCTGGACGGTCAGAACCCCGATCGGGCGCTTCCGGTGGATGAGGGGGATGCCCAGGTAGGAGTGGAATCGCTCCTCCCCGATGCCTGGGAAGAACTTGTAGCGTGGGTGGCTCGCGGCCCGCTCCACGTTGACGGGCTCCCCGCTCTGGAAGGCCAAGCCCGTCAAGCCTTCGTCCGGGGGCATGCGGACGGTGTCGACCGCGTCGGCCGACAGGCCGTGGGTGGAGCGCAGCACGAGCTGATCGTCCTCGAGGAGGTAGATCGAACAGACCTGCACCCCGAGCCGGTCGGCGAGGAGTGAGGTGATGTGATCCAGGGTCTCGTGCAGGTCGTGGGAAGACACGACGATGCGCGAGATGTCCTCCAGCAGGATCAGTTTGTGGCTCTCGGTCGGCAAGGAAATCCCCCTTTCACCCGCCGTGGGGCCCGACGCGGCTCCGGAACGGGTCGAGCATCCTTCGAAGTCCCTCGATGGCCTCCGCCACCCGGCACCCGTACCAGGTGACCCACTCTCCCGGCGCGGTGAGGGCGACGGCGCCGGGGACCAGCGCTTCCACCTCCTCCCGGTGCTGCGCCCCGAAAGGATACGGTTCGGAGGGGAGGAGCACGGCCCGCGGCTTCGCCGCGGCCAGCCGTGCCGGCTCCAGCGTCGGGTAGCGGCCCGGCGACCGCGCGAAGACGTTCTCGGCGCCTGCCGCCTCGAGGAGTGCCCCCGGCAGGGTCTCCCCGGTGACCGTCATCCACGGGTCGCGCCAGATCAGGCAAGCGGCTCTCACCCGGCGCGGGTCGGGCGGCGGAACGGAGCGCAGCCGCGCCGCGTGCCCCCTCGCGAGCCCTCCGACGTCGAGGAGGACGGCGAGGTCCTCGAGAAAGGCGGCGACGTCCTCGATCCGGCGGGGGAACGCGGCGTAGACGCGGATTCCGCGGGCGATGACGTCTTCCACCTGCTCCCGGTCGTTCTCCTCCACATCGGCCAGCACCAGATCCGGGAGCAGCCTCGCCACCCCCTCGGCGTCGACGGTCTTCGGCCCCCCCACGGTGGGGACGCCTAGCGCCCGGTGCGGCGCGGTGCAGTAATCGGTCCGTCCGACGACCCGGTCTCCGGCCCCCAGGTCGAAGAGGCATTGGGTGACGCTCGGGACCAAGGACACGATGCGTCGGGGCGGCGGCCGGCACGCAACGGTCCTGCCCAAGGCGTCGACCACGGCGTCTCCCCTGCGGTGGGTCATCGCGGCGGTCCGCTTCGGCGTGTCCCCGATGCCGCCAGGAGTTCCGCCGTGTGGGGCGCGAGCTCCGGAGCCGCGGCGAGCCGGGCGGCGAGGCGCCACAGATCCTCCTCTCGGTCCACGTCGAACACGGGGTCGAGGACCGCGGCCCGACAGCCTGCCTCTCCAAGGGCCCGGAGGGTGGCCGGGAGCACGCCCTCCGTGGACCAGGGGATGCCGGTGAAAACCTGCGGGACGGGGCGCCCCAGCGCGATGGCCGCGTAGCCGCCGTCCTCCGACGGCACGATGGCCGCATCCGCCCCCTGCTCCACGGCGTGGAAGAGAGACGCCAGGTGGCGTCGCGTGAGGAGCGGACAGTCGCTCCCGACCGCCGCCGCGGGTCCGCCGTCCCGCGCGAAGGCGTCCTCGAAGGCCGCCGTCAACCGCTGGCCCAGGTCTCCGGCGCACTGTCGTAGGACTTCGTCCTCGGTGCCGACGAGTTCCCGGAAGGCCCGGATGTCCCCATCCACCCACCACCGCGCCCGCCACGGGCCGCCGCGCGCGAGCGCCGCCAGATCCGCCAGGAACGCCCGGTACAGGCCGCACGCCGCTTCGTCCCCGATGGTCGCCGCCAGGCGGGTTTTCACCCGGCCCGGCCGGGGTTGCTTGGCGAGGAGGAGGAGGGTGCGCATCGGTGGGCCTTTCCCTCGGCGGTGGGGCGGGCGCGATGCTATGCTAGCGGCTCGCTTCCCCCCAGGACAAGGACTCGCCTGCCATGTCGCAAGCCGGCCCCGCTTCGCCCGGCCACCCTGGGACCGAAGGGCGCCGCATCACCCGGGCCCGGGGCGTGCTGTCGTCGGCGACCCTCGTGTCGCGGATCCTGGGGCTGCTGCGCGACGTGCTCACCGCAGCCTACTTCGGCGCGGGCGGCGCCATGGACGCCTTCTTCGTCGCGTTCCGGCTTCCGAACATGCTCCGGCGTCTCTTCGCCGAGGGGAGCCTTACGGTCGCCTTCGTCCCGGTGTTCGTGGACGTC
>CAZGRT010000310.1:0-1695 GCA_964528225.1 uncultured Thermodesulfobacteriota bacterium
AACTGGGATTTCGCCTCTCGTTTCGGGGGTCAGGATGCTCGTCCTTACAAGGAAGGTCGACGAATCCATCATGATCGGGGACTCGATCGAGGTGAAGGTCCTCGGGATCGATGGCAGCAGCGTCAAACTGGGAATCCAGGCCGCGCGGGAGGTCCCGGTGCATCGGAAGGAGATCTACGAGGAGATCCGGAAGGAGAACGTCGCTGCTACCCAGGGCCCTCCCCTGGACGTGGATCGACTGAAAGGTCTCCTGAAGAAGGAGCGCTGATCCCCGGCCCGCCCCATGGCGGGCCGCTCCGTTTCGACCGCCGGTCCGCGCCTGCCGCGCCGTCAGCGCACCGTCAGGACCGGGCAGGGCGCTTCCCGGCGCACCCTCTCCCCCACGCTCTCGAAGATCACGTGCTGCAGCAGGTGCTGAGCCCGGGTCTCCGGCCTCTCCCCCACGACGATCAGGTCGAGTTCCTCCTGTCGGGCGTAGTCCACGATCTCGTGGGGGGGCGATCCCTCTCGAAGCACCGTGGTCAGCCCCCCGCGCGGCAGGTCCTCTCCCCGGAGGAAGTCCTCGAAGCTCCTGCGCGCCTTGTTCCGGACCCGCTCGGAGACTCTGCGGTGCGATTCGGCGTGGGTCCCGATGAAGAAGACCGAGCGGCTCGTCGGCACCCTGTGGACGTGGACGAGATGCACCTCCGCTCCGAGGTCCTCGGCGAGGTCCAGGGCCTTCCGGAAGGCCCTCTTGGACCTCGGGCTGAAATTCGTCGCCACCAGGATGCGCCGGAAGGAACGCGCCTCCGCGTTGGGGCTCGCGCTCACGGTTCTCCCTCCCCGGCCGGCCGCCCGCGCCTGCGGTCCTGGCGTCGGGCCCGCCACCACTCGATCCGTTTGGCGATCTCCCGTTCGAACCCGAAACGTCCCGGCCGGAAATACGAGCGGCCGAGCAGGAGGTCCGGCAGGTACGCCTGGTCCGCCACCCCCTCGGGGTCGTCGTGGGGATACAGGTATCCGTCGCCGTGGCCCATCTCCCGCGCCAGGCGGGTGGGGGCGTTGCGCAGGTGGAGGGGCACGGGCAGGTTTCCCATGCGCACCACGTCCGCCCGTGCTCGCAGGTAGGCTGCGTAGGAGGCGTTGGACTTGGGGGCCGTGGCCAGGTAGACGGTCGCCTGGGCGAGGGGGATGAAGCCTTCCGGCATCCCGACGAAGTGCACGGCGTCCTTGGCGTCCAGCGCCACGCGCAGCGCGGCGGGGTCGGCGTTGCCGACGTCCTCGGAGGCGAAGATCACCAGGCGTCGGGCCACGAAGAGGGGGTCCTCCCCGGCTTCCACCATCCGTGCCAGCCAGTACAGGGCGGCGTCGGGGTCCGAGCCCCGCAGGCTCTTGATCAGGGCGCTCACCACATCGTAGTGCCAGTCGCCCGTGGCGTCGTGGTACAGCGTGGGGCTCTGGAGGACTTCGGCGAGGTGCTTCCGAGTCAGCGGGCGCGTTCCGTCCGGCTGCGGCTCCGCCGTGAGAGCCGCCGACTCCAGGAGGTTCAGGGCCCTGCGGGCGTCGCCTTGGGAGGAGCGGAGGAGGAGTTCCATCGTGTCGTCCGGCACGCTTGCGCGGAGGGAGCCGAGCCCACGGCGCGGATCGGTGAGGGCGCGTTGCACGATGTCGCGTACGGCGTCGTCCCCGAGCGGTTCGAGGCGGAGCACGAGCAGG
>CAZGRT010000311.1:0-30543 GCA_964528225.1 uncultured Thermodesulfobacteriota bacterium
GTGGTGCTTCGAGGGGCCGAACGCTGGAGCGCGGACGACTGGCGGGAAGTGCTCCCCTACCTGGAAGCGCCGATTCCGGGGACCTGTCTCGTCTTCGTCGCGAGCCAGTTGGACCGGCGGCTCGCCGCCTCGAAGGCGATCCTCCGCACGGCCCGGGTGGTGGAGTGCAGGCGTCCCAAGGAGCGGGAGTTGCCCGGGTGGGCGCAGCGACTGGCCCGGGACGCGGGGCTGAAGCTCGACGGCCGGATCGTGGAGTCGATCCTTCTCCGCGTGGGTCCCGACCTCCAACTGCTCTACCAGGAGATCCAGAAACTGCGGGTCCACGCGGGGGAGGACGGCGCCGTCACGCTCGAAGACGTGGAGGCCCTGGTTGGGGAGACCCGGGGGACGA
This sequence comes from uncultured Thermodesulfobacteriota bacterium, assembly GCA_964528225.1. Classification (GTDB taxonomy): domain Bacteria; phylum Desulfobacterota; class Deferrisomatia; order Deferrisomatales; family JACRMM01; genus CAZGRT01. The sequence goes on from CAZGRT010000311.1 coordinate 392, forward strand.
CGGTCTTCGCCTTCTGCGACGCCCTCGGCGGGCGGCAGGCAGCGATCGCCTACCGGTCGCTGCGCAAGTTGCTCCAACTGGGCGAACCCCCCGTCCGGCTTCTCTTCATGATCGTCCGGCACTTCCGCCATCTCTGCATCGCCCGGGAGTTCCTCGATGGATCGAGGCGTCCCGATGCGAAGGAGGCTGCCTCGGCGATGGGCGTTCCACCCTTCGCCGCCGAGAACGCTCTGCGCCAGGCAAGAGGGTGGGATGCGGGAGAACTGCGAGAGGTGTTCGGCCGCCTGCTGGAGGCGGACCTCGCGCTCAAGACGGGGGGGGGCGTGGAGGTGCTCGAGGAACTCGTGCTCCGGATCGCCGCCCGGGGAAACGAAACGCGCCCCGGGCTTCGCCGGGGCGCGCGGGGCTTCGGTGCGGGAGATCTCAGGCCTTGAGGGCGACCACCTGACGGGTGAGCCGGGAAATGTGCCTCGCAGCCTTGTTCTGGTGGATCACGTTGCGGGACGCCGCCTTCTGGAGATAGGGCGCCACGGCACGCAGGGCTTCCTCGGCCTGGGCCGCGTCCTTGGCCTCCACGGCGAGCCGGACGGCCTTGAGCAGGTTGCGGTACCGGGTCCGCACGGCCTTGTTGCGCAGGCGCCGGGCCTCGTCCTGTCGAATCTTCTTGAGCGCAGACTTGTGGTTCGCCAAAGCACGCCTCCCGTGGTTCCTTTTCCTATCGACGGCGAAAGCGGCCTTTTACTACTTCCTGCCCGCGGTTGTCAACGGCTGTCGACACGGCTTTCGACACGGTTGCTGGCGTCGTGGCCTACCCGCTTTCGGTTCTTCTGCCGGAGGGGCCTCGGGGCGGCGATCAGTCCCCGCGCACCTGGCGCGTCTTGCAGTCGGCGCAGAGTTCGGGCTTCACCCACAGCCCCAATTCCGCCATCAGCTGGGCTTGGCCGCTCCACGGAATCGAGGCTCCGCAAGCCCCGCAGGGCACTTCCACTGGCGGGTGGGCGCGGAGGAATGCGTCGCACCCGGGGCACATCCGCTCCGGGGGCTCCCGTTCCCGCTGCGACAGGATCAGTTGCTCGAAGCGACCGAGGGTCCAGGTACCCCCGCACCCTTCGTTTCGGCAAGGGACTTCTCGGTCCTGGAGTTCTTCGTAGCGTTCGAAGCACGGAGCGCAGAGGCGGCGTGGGACCTTGCGACCCCGCTTCTCGTCCGCCAGTTGCTGGGCCTTCGTGTAGGTCCAGGATCCCTGGCAGGTGCGGATCCGACAGGGCATCTCCCGGTCTTCCAGGGCAGCGAGGCGCCCCAGGCATGCAGGGCAAGGGCGTCCCGGCGGGGGCTCGGCCCGGCCCCGTCGGGACGCGGCGAGGCGTGCGAAGCGTTTCCAGGTCCAGGTATCGCCGCATCCCGGCGTGGAGCAGGGCACCTCCAAGTCGTCGAGGGCTTCCAGCGCATGGAGGCACTCCGGACAGAAGCGCGTCCGGGGTTCCTTGCCCGCGGCTCGGTCGGCCAATTGTTCGTAGCGGCTGTACCGGTGCTTGCCGCCGCAGCCCGGGACCTTGCACGGCCGATCCTCGTCGCGCAGGCTCTGGTACAGGCCGAAGCACGAGTCGCACATTCGCTTGGGAGGCGTTTCCGAGCCGGACTTGAGCTGCTCGGCCCCCGGCCAGTTCCACGTGTTGCCGCAGGTGGGGACCCTGCAGGGGACGCGGCGCGCCTCGAGTTCGCGGGCGGTGTCCCGGCAACGGTCGCAGAGGAGGGCTCTCGGAGGCGGGCGGCCTTGGACGCGGCCGACCAACTGGCGGAAGCGGGGAACGACGACGACGCCGTCACAGGCGGGCCCCGCGCAGGGCAGAGAAAGGTCCTCGATCTCCCGGTAGGTCTCGACGCAGGTCGTGCACATCCGCTTGGGGGGCTCGCTCTCGCCCCGCCCGGCCGCTCGTTCCGCCTCTTCGATCGAACGCTCCCAGGTGTTGGGGCATCCCGGCACCCGGCACGGAATCCGCAAACACTGTACGTCGGCACTCGATTTCACCTGCATCGTGGACTCCAAGCCGCTCCGGTCACGGTGACTCCCGGATCTCCAGGTAGAGGTCTCCGCGCCCCTCGGTTCCGTGGCCCTTCCCCGCTAGACGCAACCGGGTGCCGTCCCGGGCGCCCGGGGGTACCCGGACGTCGAAGACCTGCCGCCCGGTGTCGTTCGGTACGGAGATGCGCACGGTTCCGCCCTGCTCCAGGGTCTCGGGGGACAGAGGGAGCGTGTAGCGGATGTCGCCGGGAAGGCTCTTCCCGCGGTCCGGGCCAGGCAGCGCGAGGTCCAACAGCCGACCCAACAGGCCGTTGCGGCGGGTCAGGGACGGAGGTTGGCGGACTCCCTGCGGTTCGGAGCTCGGGCGCCGCGGCCGGGAACCGAACCGCGGGCCCCACGGGCCTACGAAGACGAACCCTCCCATGAAAGCTCCGCCGGGGCCCCGCCCGAACACCTGCCGCAGGTACGCCTCGTCGAAGCGGAGCCCCTGGCGGTCCATCTCCCGCGCCAGTTGGGAGAAGAGGCTCCCGAGATACGGGTCGGCGAACAGGTCGCGGAGCGCGTCCGTCGGGTCGAAGCCTGCCGCGCCCCGGGCCCGGGTCTCCTCGTATCGCGTCCGGGCTTCCGGCTTGCCGAGCACGGCGTACGCCTCGGTGAGTGCCTTGAAGGCCTCCTCCGCCTCGCGGCTGCCGCCGTTGCGGTCCGGGTGGAGCTCGAAGGCCTTCCTTCGGTAGGCCCGCTGGATCTCCTCCCGGGTCGCGGAGGGATGGACACCCAGAATTTCGTAATAGTCCCTTTCCATGGGATCAAGGATAAACCCAACGGCGGAACGCATGCAAAAAGGTGTGTCCGCGAGGGAGCTTGGCAGCCGGGTCGTTCCCCCGGGATGGGACGACCTCAGGTGCTCGGGGGAAGGGACGTCCCGAAGAAGGTGGAGAGTGCGCCGGCCACCGACGAGGGGTTCTCGAGGACCGCCATGTGCCCGGCTCGGGGCACGATGACGCGACGGGAGCCTGGGACTCGCTCGGACATCCGAAGGGCCACGTCGGGAGGGGTGAGGGTGTCGTGCTCTCCGCACAGGAACAGGGTCGGGACGCGAAGCTGCTCCAGCACCTCCTCGTACCGCCCACGGTGGAGGATGGCCTTGGTGGCACAGGCGAACGTCTCGGGCCCCAGTTCTCGGGCCATGGCGAAGAGAAGGTCTCGAACCGCAGGTTCGGAGGCTGCCGCCGGCGCCAGTACGCTCCCGACGAATGCCTCGAGGACCTGCTCGAACCGCCCCTCCCCGAGGAGCCGCAATACCTGGTGCCGCTTGACCACCCGGTCCGGCGGGTCCGGGAAGGCCGTGGTGTCGGCCAGGGCGACGGCGCGAATCCGCTCCGGCGCCCGTCGAAGGATCTCGAAACCGACGTAGCCCCCCATGGAGAGCCCGGCGAGCCCGACCCGGCTCAACCCCAGGCGGTCGAGGAGGTCCACCACCCGGGCGGCGGTCTCGTCGAGCGCCGTGACGGGCCATATGTTCGGGAGTAGGGTGGAGAAGCGGTCCTGGAGCAGCGTCGCCACGGGCTCCCACATGCGATGGTCGCAGCCGAGTCCCGGCAGAAGAACCAGGCAGGGACCCGATCCCCGGCGTGTGAAATCCATGGCGGTTCTCCCTCCGTCGCGTGCCGTTTCAGCCTACCGGGTCGGGTGCCTGCGTCAACGGGGGCGCGGGGCGCGTTGTGGGGTTCGGGGGTTGCTGGTAGATAGGAAGGGAGGGGTCACGGATCTCCCGTGGCGAGAAGGTCCGTCCGGACCGGAGGGTGGGACCCACCTGGACCTCCGTTCCGAGGAGCTTGGCCGGGTGCCGCGGGCTGCAGGATGCGCGTGCCTTTCCCGCTCCGTGCCCTCGCGGGCCGGGACCTCGGGGAGATCGTCCACCGACCGCCCGACAAGAGGAGGGAAGCCATGGTTCTGACACGCCCGTTCGTCTCCCGAGCCCTCGGAGTGGCGTTGCTCTCGTTTCTCCTCGTGCCCCTGGCGTGCGGGCCGAAGGCGGTCCGCCGCGTGGCCGTCCTCGACGACTCCGTTCCCGTGGGCACCGTGGAGGCCGACCGGTTCGTCGGGAAGAGGGTGCCCTTCAGCATCTCCACGGCCGGCACGGGATGGAGGATTGCCACCGAGGCTCCCGGGTGGCTCGTGGAACAGGGCTACGAGGAGGAAGGGCTCTCGCAGAGCCAGGTCTTCCTCTTCGATCCCGCGACCCGCTCCAGCATCCAGATCAGCCTCAGTCCAGCCGACGCCTACTCGACCTTCAGCCAGGAGGGGATGGAGTGGCTTGCGGGGTTCGTGGGCGGGACCATGCCGGGCGAACTGGACGCCGAGTTCGGCCCGGGGAAGTACACGTTGCGCCAGGAACCCGCGGCGCCGGCCCGCCTGGAGGGTGTTCCCTACGCGGCGCGTGCGGCCGCGGCCTACGACGCGGGGGACGTCCGGCGGGAGAATGGGTGGATCTACGGGTTTGCCGAGCCCTTTCAGATCTTCATTCTCTACCAGCTCAACGACCGGAAGGACCGGGGCGATGTGGAGGCGATCCTCGCGACCTTCCGCTACGAGGGGGGAGGAGGGCCGCCGCGACCGTAGCCTTCCAACGCTGCGACAGGGGTTCGCCGGCCGCCTGCGCGAGGGGATCGGTCTGCTCTCTCTGGGCGTTTCGGGGTTGCCGGGTAGGACGGAGAGCACGGAGGGGTGGAGGACAAAAAAAGGGCCGGAGTGCGGCGAAAGGAGGGAAACCGCACTCCGGTCTAGAGGGGTGCTCGTCGGCGCTCCCTGCTGCCGACGTGGCAGGTCAAGGATCGTCAGCGTCCGGGAGGGACTTTAGCGGGCTTCGGGGCTCGCCCCGCGACTCCACCCGAACGGGATCCGACGACGGCTCCGAGGAATGCGCCCGCTGCGTCCGCGACCCAGTCTCCCAGGCCGGCGTGGCGCCCTGGCACGAACGCCTGGTGGAGTTCGTCCGTGAGGCCGAAGGCGCATGCCGCCGCCCAGCCGAGGACGAGGCGACGCGCGGGACTTCCCCGGAACAGCCGGCTCCACAAGAACCCGAGCGGCACGTACTCGATCGCGTGAAGGATCTTGTCCGGAATGCGAAGCAGGACCGAGGGGAGCGGTGGACGGGTGGTGTGGGACAGCGCCGCCACGATCGCCATGTAGGCGAGCAGCGCGGTCAGCACGGCCCAGGGTTGCCGCGCCGGAGGTCCCGAGGTCGGGTCGCGTCCTGCCTTCGAAGTCAATGCACCTTCCGCACGGAACCAGGTGTCGCGCCGCCCTCGGATCGGGAACGGTCGTTGCACGGTAGGCGCCACCTTCCCTAGAATGCAACCCCCCATGGCCCCGCCTTCTGCTCCTCCCGACCGCACGCGGTCCCTCGAAGCGGCACTGCGCCACGCGGCGGCCTCCGGGGCGTGGATCGTGGCCGGGTCCGGGCCGGGCGGTTCGGCCCGGGACGGGGTCTCTCCGTCCGGCGTGGTCGCCCCGCAGGCCGCGGTCTTGCAGGAAGGAGCCGGTCCGGGTTTGGAGGCGGTCCGGAGCGACCTGGGGGACTGCCGGCGCTGCCGGCTCGCCCAGGGCCGGACGCAGATCGTCTTCGGAGTGGGCGACCCGGGCGCGCAGGTGGTCTTCGTGGGGGAGGGTCCCGGGGAGGAGGAGGATCGTCGGGGGGAACCCTTCGTGGGCAGGGCGGGACAGCTTCTCGACCGGATGCTCGCGGCCATCGGGTTGGACCGCTCCCGCGTCTACATCGCGAACGTCGTCAAGTGCCGTCCGCCGGGCAACCGGACGCCCCTGCCCGATGAGGCGGCGGCGTGCCTTCCCTTCCTCCGGGGACAGATCGAGGCGATCCGGCCGCGGGTCCTTTGTGCTCTCGGGGCCCACGCGGCCCAGAGCCTCCTGGGGAACCAGACACCCGTCTCGCGCCTCCGCGGGAAGCTCCTGAACCTGGGTTCCCGCCCCCTCGTCGTCACGTATCACCCGGCCTACCTGCTCCGCAATCCCGTCGCCAAGCGTCAGGCATGGGAGGACCTCAAGCTCCTGCGCCGACTCCTGGACGAGCGTCCGTGAGGTGGGGCGGCGCGGCCCAGATCGCCGCGGCCATGGTCATCTGGTCCACCTGGGGGTTGTTCGTGAGGAGGGTCCCCCTGGCGCCGTGGGCCCTCACGGCCTACGTCGGCGTGGTGGCCGCCGCGGCCGCGGCGGGGGCGTGGCTGGCCCTCGGCGGCAGCCTGCGCGCCTTGTGGCCGAGAGCCCACCGGGGTCTCCTGGTGCTCATGGGTGCGCTCTTCGTCATCAACAACGTATGCTTCCTCACGGCCTACGAGCGCACCACGGTCGCCAACGCCGTCCTGACCCACTACACCGCGCCCGTGTTCGTGGCCCTGCTCGCTCCTCCGCTCCTCCGGGAGCGCCTGCTGCCGGCCACCCCGGCGGCGCTGGTCCTCGCCGCGGCGGGGATGATGCTCCTCTTGCCGGACCTCCGATTCGACTTCCGCGATCGCCACCTCTGGGGCCTGTTCCTCGGGACCGTCAGCGGCGCGGCCTACGGGGGCCTGATCCTGCTGGCGAGGGCCCTGAGCCCCCGGATGCCCGCGCTGCCGCTGATCGTCTTCCAGAACGCCTTCCTCGCGCTCTGCCTCGTGCCGACCGCGGTCTTCCGGGAGCCCCTCGAACGCGCCGAACTCGTGGCCGCGGTCGCCGTCCTGGGACTCGCCCACGCCACCGTGGCCCCGCTCCTCTACCTGCGGGGCATCCGCACCGTGCGCGCCCAGACCGCCGCCATCCTGGGTTACCTGGAGCCCCTCGCGGCGGTGGCACTCGGGGCGCTCGTCCTCGGAGAGTCGCCGGGTGCGCCGGGGTTTCTCGGGGGTGTCTTGATCGTGGCGAGCGGCGGCCTGGTCGCCTGGGGAGAGGCCCGTGCCCGGAAACCCGTTGACGGCCTCTCGGCCGACCGGTAGGGTTCCGGCGACTGCTCTGAAGGGAGGACGCAATGGCTTGGGACGACCAGGGGGGCTTTGGCGGAGGCGGTCCGCCGGACCCGAAAGAAGTGCTCGCCGAGATCCGGAAGCGGTTCGGTGGAAAGGTTCCCGGCGGGATCATCGGGGTCGCCGCCGTGGTCGGCCTGGTCGCGTGGTTGGCGACGGGCTTCTACATCGTCAACCCGGAACAGGTAGGGGTCGTGAAGCGCTTCGGACGTTTCAGCTACATCACGGATCCCGGACCGCACTGGCACCTGCCCTATCCGGTCGAGACCGTCCTGAAGCCCAACGTCACCGGGTTTCGCCGACTCGAGGTCGGGTTCCGGACGGTCACGGTCGGTCCGCCGGCCCGGTATCAGAAGGTACCGGCGGAATCCCACATGCTCACGGGCGACGAGAACATCGTCTCCTGCGAGTTCATCGTCCAGTATCGGATCAAGGACCCGGCCGCGTTCCTGTTCCACGTCCGGGACCCGGAGGAGGCCGTGCGGTCGGCCGCGGAAGCGGCGATGCGAGAGGTGGTGGGCCGCAACCTCGTCGACGATGTCCTCACGGAGCAGAAGGACAAGATCCAGGTGGAGGCCGGCGAACTCCTCCAGGCCATCCTCGATCGCTACGATGCGGGCGTGCGCATCGATCAGGTGAAGCTGCAGGACGTGTACCCTCCCGATCCGGTCATCGACGCCTTCCGGGACGTTGCCAGCGCCCGGGAGGACCGGGAGCGCCTCAAGAACGAGGCGGACGCGTACGCCAACGACATCCTGCCCAAGGCCCGGGGTGACGCCAAGCAGCGCGTCAACGAGGCCGGCGCCTACCGGGAGACCAAGGTCAAGACGGCGGAGGGCGACGTGGCCCGGTTCGTCGCGCTCCTCCGGGAGTACGAGCGCGCCAAGGAGGTGACCCGCCGCCGCCTGTACCTGGACGCCATGGGCGACGTGCTCTCCCGGGCCAAGATCGTGCTCACCGAGGGCAAGGGGGGCGTGCTGCCCGTTCTCCCGCTGGAGGCCCTCGGGGCCGGGGAGAAGAAGTAGATGGACAAGATGATGAAAGTCTTCGGGATCCTGGTGGTCCTGGTGCTCCTCTCCTCGGGCAGCATGTTCTTTCAGGTGGATCAGACCCAGACCGCGATCGTGCTCCAACTCGGGAAGCCGCAAGGCGGTGTGCGGACCGCTGGCATCCACTGGAAGATCCCCGCATTGCAGACCGTCAAGAAATACGATGCACGGTATCTTTCCTATGACGCGGCCGCCCGGGAGGTGATCACCCGGGACAAGAAGAACCTCAAGGTGGACAACTACGCCCTGTGGCGGATCGCCGACCCGTTGAAGTTCTACCAGACCGTGCGGGACGAGATCGGAGCCCAATCGCGAATCGACGACATCAGCTACTCCCAGGTCCGCGAACAGTTGGGCAAGTACGACCTCATCGACATCGTTGCCACCAAGCGGCGGGAAATCATGGAGGAGGTGACCCGAAAGACCGCCGAGGCCGCGCGGGAGTATGGGATCGAGGTGGTGGACGTCCGCATCAAGCGGGCCGACCTTCCTCCGTCGAACGAGAAGGCTGTATACGCTCGGATGCAGGCCGAGCGCACCCGCCAAGCCCAACTCTACCGGGCGGAGGGCGAGGAGGCCGCACGGGAGATCCGGTCCCAGGCGGACAAGGAGCGGGCCGTGATCCTCGCCGAGGCATACCGCCAGGCCGAGGAGTTGCGCGGCCAGGGCGATGCCGAGGCGACCCGGATCTACGCCGACGCGTTCGGGAGGGATCCGGAGTTCTACGCCTTCACCCGGAGCCTCGACGTCTACTCCAAGGCGTTCAAGGACAAGGACGTCCTGGTCCTTTCGCCGGAGGGAGACCTCTTCCGGTATCTCAAGGTGGTCGGCACCCCCCGGTGAGAACGCGGGACTTCGCGTACGACCTTCCCCCGGATCGCATCGCCCAGGCCCCCGTGGAGCCGCGAGACGCCTCGCGGCTCCTGGTGGTGCGGAGGGACGCCGGCGCGTGGGAGGACTCCTCTTTCCGCGAATTGGGTTCGTTTCTGGCACCCGGGGACCTCCTGGTCGCCAACGACACCCGGGTGTTCCCCGCCCGGCTGTGGGGCCGAAAGGAGACCGGCGGCAAGGTGGAGGTCCTCCTGCTGGGTCGGGAGGGGCCGGACCGGTGGGAGGCCCTGGTGCGCTCGTCCAAGCGTTCCCGCGTGGGGACGCGGATCGAGGTGGGACCGGGGGTCCGGGTGGTGGTGCTCGAATCCCGCGGGGAAGGCTTGTACGGCGTGGGAATCGAGGCGTCCGGCGACCCGCTGGCCGCGGTCGAGGCGTTGGGTGAGGTGCCCCTCCCTCCCTACATCGAGAGGCCGTACCCGGACCCTCGGGACCGCGCCTGGTACCAGACCCTGTTCGCAGACCCGGCGCGGTCGGGGTCTGCGGCGGCGCCCACGGCGGGTCTCCACTTCACGCCTCGGGTGCTGGAGGACCTGGAGACCCGGGGGGTCGTGAGCCGCACCGTGACCCTCCACGTGGGGCTGGGTACGTTCCTCCCGGTGCGCTCTCAGGACCTCCGGGAGCACCGCATGCACCGCGAGTGGTACCACGTTCCCGAGGCGACCGCGGCCGCCGTGAACCGTGCGAGGGGGGAGGGCCGGAGGGTCGTGGCGGTCGGGACCACGGTGACCCGGGTCCTCGAGCACGGGGCTGCGCGCGGCCCCCTGACTCCGGGGAGCGGCTGGACGGACCTCTTCATCCGGCCGGGGCACGACTTCCGGGCGGTGGGCGCGATGCTCACCAACTTCCATCTCCCCGAGTCCACGCTCCTGGTGCTCGTCTGCGCGTTCGGGGGAACGGACCTCGTGCTCGCTGCGTACCGCCACGCCGTGCGGGCGGGGTACCGCTTCTACTCCTACGGCGACGCGATGCTGGTGCTATGACGGGTGACGGGGTGGACGAACCGGCGCCCGGGAAGGCGGATGGTGCTCCCATGGCGGACGCGGGATTCCGTCCCGGCTTCGAACTGCTGGCCCGCGACCCGTGCGGGGCTCGCCGGGGGCGGCTGCGCCTGCTCCACGGCACGGTGGAGACGCCGGCGTTCATGCCCGTCGGCACCCTGGCAACGGTGAAGGCCATGACTCCCGAGGAGGTGCGGGCGCTCGGGGCCGAGATGATCCTGGCGAACACCTACCACCTCTACCTCCGGCCCGGTCACGAGCGGATCCGGGACCTCGGGGGCCTCCACCGCTTCATGAATTGGGACGGCCCCATCCTTACCGACTCGGGGGGATATCAGGTCTTCAGCCTGGCGCCGCTCCGACGCATCGAGGAGGACGGAGTCGTCTTCCAGAGCCATCTCGACGGTTCCCGCCACCGGTTGACCCCGGAGGGGGTCGTGGAGATCCAGGAGGCGCTCGGCTCGGACGTGATGATGTGCCTCGACGAGTGCCCGCCGCACCCGAGCCCTCGGGATTACCTCGAGCGCTCCCTGGAACTCTCGAACCGGTGGGCGCTGAAGTCCCTGGAGAGCCGTTCCCGGTCGGACCTGGCCCTGTTCTCCATCCTGCAAGGGGGGATGGAGCCGGACCTGCGCCGGCGGGCGGCGGCGGAGCTGTGCCGTCATCCGTTCGACGGGTACGCGGTCGGGGGGCTCTCGGTGGGCGAGGGGGCCGCCACGATGCTCGCGACCCTCGAGGCCACGACGCCCCACATGCCCGAAGCCAAGCCCCGGTACCTCATGGGGGTGGGCACGCCCCTCGACATCGTGGAGGCCGTAGCGAGGGGCGTGGACCTCTTCGACTGCGTGCTCCCGACGCGGAACGCCCGCAATGGGATGCTCTTTACTTCACAGGGCAGAGTTGCTATAAAGCTCGCTCGGTTCGAGGCGGACCCCAGGCCCTTGGACGAGGCCTGTGGCTGTTACACCTGCCAACGTTACTCCCGCGCGTATCTTCGGCACCTGTACAAGTCGCGCGAGATACTGGCTTCCCGCCTGAACACCCTTCACAACCTGCACTACTACCAGGATCTCATGCGGCGGGTCCGGGTCGCCGTGGAGTCCGGCACCTACGCCGATTTCCTGGCCGGGTTCCGGGAAGCGCAGGCCAGGGGGGCCGAGTCCTTGACCACAGACGAGCCGAGGAGGTGACCGTATGTTCCCGTTTGTTGCCGACGTAGCCCACGCGATGGGCGCCCAGGGGGAGGGAGGAGCTCCTTCCGGCGGGGTCATGGGGCTCCTGCCCCTCGTCGCCATGTTCGCCATCTTCTACTTCCTGCTGATCCGTCCCCAGCAGAAGCGGGCCAAGGATCACAAGGCGATGCTGGAGAGCGTCAAGCGGGGAGACGACGTGGTGACCTCCGGGGGGATCCACGGCAAGGTGGCCGGGCTCACGGACGACGTGCTGACCCTGGAGGTGGCGCCCAACGTGAAGATCCGCGTCCAGAAACAGGCGGTCGCGAGCGTGGTCAAGCGGGGCGAGTAGCAGCGGGGAGAGGCGGATCGCCCGCCGGCGGGTCCGGCGGGCTTCGTGTTTTTCGGTGCGGGGTGCCCCGCCCGCAGGGAGGAGTAGGGTTCCATGGGCTTGAGTCTGAAGTGGCGCGCGCTCCTCGTGGCCGCCGCCGCAGTGCTGGGGGTTCTCTTCCTGGTGCCGACCCTGCTGGGGCCGGGCGCGGGGCTTCCCGGATTCCTTCCGCAGGAGAGGCTCCATCTCGGGCTCGACCTGCAGGGCGGCATGCACCTCGTGCTGGAGGTCGAGGCCGAGAAGGCCGTGGAGAACGCGGTGGAGCGCATCGCCGGGGAACTCCGGGACGACCTCAGGGAGAAGAGGATCCGGACCCGGAGCGTCGAGGCGCAGGACCGGGGCATCCGGCTCGTGGTGCGGGACGCCGAAGCGGCGGACGAGGTGGGGGAACTCCTGAAGAAGGACTACCCCGTGCTGCAGTTAGCGAGTCGCGACGAAGCGGATTCGGGCGTCGCCCTCACGCTGGAGTTGAACTCCGACGAGAGGCAGCGCGTGGAGGACTACGCGGTCGCCCAGGGGATCGAGACGATCCGGAACCGGGTGGACCAGTTCGGCGTGTCGGAGCCCACCATCGTTCCCCAGGGAGACCGGCGGATCCTCATCCAGTTGCCGGGGGTCCGCGACCCGGAAAGGGCGATCAAGCTCATCGGGAAGACGGCTCAGTTGGAATTCCGGTTGCTGGAGGAGTCGGTGTCGGTGGAGCAGGCCCAGCGGGACGGGCCGCCGGCCGGCTCCGAGGTCCTGTTCGAGCACCAGGTGGACCGGGTGACCCGCCAGGTCCTCGGCCGCACTCCGTACGTGGTGCAGAAACGGGTGCTCATGGCGGGCGACGTGATCACCGACGCCCGGGTCCAGATCGACCAGCAGTACAACGAGCCGTACGTGACCCTCCAGTTCGACAACCGGGGCGCCCGGATCTTCGAGCGGGTGACCGGAGAGAACGTCAACCGGCGCATGGCGATCGTGCTGGACGGAGTCGTCCAGTCCGCTCCGGTGATCCGGGAGCGGATCGGGGGCGGCCGGGCCCAGATCACCGGCCGCTTCACCCTGGAGGAGGCGCGGGACCTGACGATCGCGCTGCGCTCCGGCAGCCTCCCCGCGCCCGTCAAGATCCTGGAGCGCCGCACCGTGGGGCCGTCCCTCGGCCACGACTCGATCCGAGCCGGGCTGCTCGCGATGGCCGTGGGCGGGGCGCTGGTGGTCCTGTTCATGGCTTTGTACTACCGCGCCTCGGGACTGGTTGCCGATCTGGCGCTCGTCCTCAACGTGATCCTCATCATGGGGGCGCTCGCTGCGTTCCGCGCCACACTGACGCTTCCCGGCATCGCGGGCATCGTCCTCACCATCGGCATGGCGGTGGACGCCAACGTGCTGATCTTCGAGCGCATCCGGGAGGAACTGCGGCTGGGTAGGCCGCCGGCGGCGGCGCTCGACGCGGGCTACGCCAAGGCGTTCAGCACCATCATGGACGCGAACGTGACGACCTTCATCGCGGCGGCGGTGCTGTGGCAGTACGGCACCGGTCCGATCAAGGGCTTCGCGGTCACGCTGGCCATCGGAATCCTGGCGAGCCTCTTCACGGCCATCGTGGGCACACGCGTGGTCTTCGACTGGTTCCTACGCCGGGCGTCGGTCCGCCGGCTGAGCATCTGAGCGCGGGAAGGAAGACCCCATGGAAATCATCCGACCGGACATCAACTTCGACTTCCTCGGGAAGCGGAAGCTCTTCTACGCGATCAGCGGCGTGCTGATCGTGGTGGGCCTCCTCAGCCTGGCCATGAGAGGCGGGCCCCGCTACGGCATCGACTTCGCCGGGGGAACGCTGATCCAGCTCAAGTTCGAGAAGCCGGTGAGCACGGCCGACATCCGGGCGGCCCTCCAGGGCGAGGTGGAGGGAAGCCCCGTGGTCCAGTCCTTCGGCGAGAGGGACGAGTACCTGATCCAGATGGAGCAGAGTTCCGAGGAGCTCGAGGGCCTGTCGAAGCGGGTGCGCGACACCCTGGCCCAGAAGCTCGGGGACGAGGGAGCCGAGGTGCGCCGCGTGGAGATGGTGGGGCCGAAGGTCGGGGAGGATCTGCGGCGCAAGGGAGTGCTGGCCGTGGCCTTCTCCATCGGCGCGATCCTGCTCTACATCTGGTGGCGCTTCGAACTGCGCTTCGGGCTCGGGGCCATCCTGGCGCTGGTACACGACGTCCTGATCACGGTCGGGGCCTTCTCCGTATTCAACAAGCAGTTCGACCTCACGACGGTAGCCGCGGTGCTCACGATCGTAGGCTACTCGCTGAACGACACCATCGTGGTGTTCGACCGCATCCGCGAGAACGTGAAGAAGACGGGGGGCCGGGGCGACCTCGGGGCCATCATGAACCGGAGCGTGAACGAGACGCTGAGCCGCACGCTGCTCACCTCGGGGACCACGCTGCTGGTGGTCGCCGCGCTCTTCGCCCTCGGGGGCGGCGTGATCCACGACTTCGCCTTCGCGCTCCTCGTGGGCATCATCGTGGGCACCTATTCCTCCATCTACGTGGCGAGCCCGGTCGTCCTGTGGCTCGAGCAGAAGGGGCATCACAAGCCCAAGCCGGTCAAGGCTCCGGCGTGACGCCGCGCCGCTGGGTCCTTCGGGGATCCGATGCCGAGGCCCGGGAGCGCATCTCTCGGGCCTCGCGTGTTTCGGGGCTCGTGGCTGCGGTGCTGGCGGCCCGGGGCGTCTCGGACCCGGAAGACGTGGACGCCTTTCTCAACCCCTCCCTCGCCGCGCTCCCCGACCCGTCCCTGATCCACGGCATGGACGCCGCAGTGGAACGCCTGGCCCGGGCGTTCTCCGCCCGGGAGCCCGTGTGGGTGTACACCGACTACGACGTGGACGGAGTGACGTCGGCGGCCCTCCTCGGCGAGTTCTTCGATGCGTGCGGGCTCCCGGTTCAGGTGCGTCTGCCCCACCGGGAGCGGGAAGGGTACGGTCTGAGTCCGGATGCCGTCCGGGAGATCGCCGGCCGGGGCGGCCGCGTGGTGGTCACCGCGGATTGCGGCATCGGAGCGGTGGACGCGGCGCGTTCGGCGCAGGAACTGGGCGTCGACCTCGTGATCACCGATCACCACACCCCCGGGCCGGAGGTGCCCCGGGCGGCGGCGGTGGTGAATCCCAAGCTTCCGGGTTCGAGGTACCCGGATGCAGCCATCGCCGGGGTCGGCGTGGCATGGAACCTGGCGGTGGCCCTGCGGAGGCACTGGAGGGAGACCGGGGGCTTCGAGGGCCGGGGGGAACCGGACCTTCGGGATCTCCTCGATCTGGTGGCGCTCGGCACCGTGGCCGACGTGGTTCCCCTGCGGGGGGTCAACCGGGCGCTGGTGAGCGCCGGTCTCCGGCAACTCAACAGGAAGCCGCGTCCGGGGGTGGCGGCGCTCCGTGAGGTGGCCGGCGTCCGGGGGGCGTTGCGGGCCGGCCACATCGGCTTCCAGTTGGGGCCGCGCCTGAACGCGGCTGGGCGCCTCGAAGGACCCCAGGAGGCGCTGGCGCTCCTGTCGGCGCCGGATCTCTCGGCGGCGAGGCCCCTGGCCGCCCGCCTGGACGAGCTGAACCGTCGCCGTCAGGCCGAGGAGCGGTCGATCCTGGAGGAAGCCTCGGCTCGCGTGGAGCGGGAGCGGTGGTGGCCGGAACGGTGGAGCCTCGTGGTGGAGTCCGCGGGCTGGCACGCCGGTGTGGTGGGCATCGTGGCCTCACGGCTCGCGGAGCGCTACACCCGTCCCACGGTGGTGCTCGCCGTGGACGGTGCCTCCGCGAAGGGGTCCGCGCGCTCGGTCGCCGGGCTGCACCTGCACGAGGCCCTTTCGGACTGTTCGGACCTGCTTGACCGCTTCGGGGGCCACGCGGCCGCCGCGGGGCTCGGCCTCCGGGCCGCCGCCGTCGGCGAGTTCCGAGACCGCTTCGAGGCGACGGTGCGGGCGCGTCTGACGCCGGAGGCGCTCGTCCCGGTGCTGGCCCTGGACGCCGAGGTGTCGTTCGCCGAGTTGACCGGGACCGCGGTGGCGGACTTGGAGACCCTGGAGCCCTTCGGCGCGGGCAACCCCTCGCCGGGGTTCCTGTCCCGCGGGGCCCGCGTGCTCGGCGCCCGGCCCTTGGGCGGGGAGGGGGAGCACCTGAAGTTTGTCCTGGAGCAAGGGGGGGAGCGGGTCGAGGCCGTCGCGTGGCGCCGCGCGGCGCTGCTCCGGCACGTACGGCCGGGTGATGCGGTGGACGTGGCCTACACCCCCCAGATCCGCCGCTGGGGGGGGTGGAATCGGTCCAACTGCAGGTGGAGGAGATGCGGCCGGCCTAAGCGGGCGGGTCCTTCCCCGCCGCGCGGGCCTCGTGGGCGAGGAGGGCCTTCTTCACGTCCAGGGCGAGCCCGGTCTCCCAGTCCCCGCTGAACCCGCCCAGCCCCGACCGCCCCACGACCCGGTGACACGGGATGACGATGGGCAGGGCGTTGCGGGCACAGGCGCCTCCGACGGCCCGCGCGCCCGTGCCGAGCGCCCGCGCGAGTTCCCCGTAGGTGCGGGTCTCGCCGAAGGGGATCGCCAGCAACGCGTCCCACACTCGGTTCTGGAAGGCCGTCGCGCCCGCCGGCCGCCGCAAGGGCAGGCGGAACTCCCGCCGCGCGCCGCGGAAATATTCCTCCAGTTGTGCTGCGGCTTCGTCGAGGACGCCTCCCGCGGGCGGCGCCGGGTGCTCTCCCCGGGCGAAGCGCACACCCGTCACCGTGCCCCTTTCTGCCTCGAGGCCGACGGACCCCACCGGGGTTTCGATCACCGCTCGTTCCATCTCTCCCTCGGGTCCCCTGCGATGCTTCCCGCTCATGCGGTCCGGACCTGGAACTCGGGAGGCTCCAGGATGTGCCGCTTGACGGAACACTGGTCGATGGTGCGCAGGATGGCCGCGCGGTACTTCTCGGGGAAGCCGGCGGGCAGGTGGACGTCGATGACCACCCGTGCGACCCGATGCGTATCGGGGTCCATCTCGGGGTCTAGGGTCAGCCGCAATCCGCGGGTGTCGATCTGACGCTCCTGGCAGAAGCGCAGGGCGAAGAAGCCCGCGCAGGTTCCGATGGAGGAGAGGAACAGGTCGAAGGGCGAAGGCCCGGATCCTGCGCCTCCCTTCGCGGCGGGCTGGTCCGTGTGGATGGTGAACCCTTTGTACGCGGCGTCCACCGCCATCCCACCCGGAAACGAGATCTGCATCACCATCGCTTCGTCCTCCTGCTGTGGGTTTCCTGCCGTTGTCCCGTTTGGATGCCGACAGACGGTTGAAGGTTGCGGATGTCGTCTGCGGGGGAGGGGCGCGATGCGAAGTTCATTCGAAGGCACGAGGGTCGCGCACCCGATGTATGTAGAAGTCCCACGCCAGGGCGGCCAGCAACACGAAAACGGCGACTTCCACTCCATGAGTTGCAAAGAAGCTGTGGATGTGCAGGAGCAGGAAGCCGGTGAGCGCGCGGAGCATGCCCGCAAGGGGCGGCGCGACGGGGACCACCATCGAGGTGACCCCTTCCGGCCCGACATGTACGCGAAGGTAGTGCTGGGTGCGTTGGGACGGGTCGAAGGAGAGGGGGCGCGCCCCAACCCCACCTGTGAGGGAGTAGGGGATGTCCTCCCACTGGCCTTGCGCCTGCCCACTCCCCGTTGTTGCGAAGGCCCTCGTCACATCCAAACCCTTGAGCAGCGCCATCGAGGAGACGGGCGAGTCCTTGGAGGCCTCCCCATCTGGCTGCCGGAGCGAGCGCGGGACTAGTGCCCGGCGCCAGTTTCTTCCCGTGGGGCCGCGCGTCTGGAGAGGCTGGAGGGGTTGGTGGAAGAAGGCGAACCGGAACCTGGTATGCCCGGTACCGGTCTCCGCCCGCAGAGCCCAGTCCTTTTGCGACTCGGAAAAGCGGCCAGTCTCCGCGTTGTCCAGAATGACAAACGAGTCGCTGCCGACGCGGAACGAGAAGTAATAGGGTCCGAAGATTCGGTAGAAGTTGAGCCGGCCTCCCTCCGCTAGCTCGCTCGAACCCAACGCTGTCACCAAAGGCTTGCGGGCGTCGTCCAGTTGCCGGAGGAGATGCCTGTACTTCTCCGGTTCCCCGTCGAATACGAGCCCTCCGAGGCTCACGGTAAAGCGGACCTGCTCGTCCTCGTCGATGGCCCGAAGGAGGCGGGCAATTTGCATGGACGGGGTGCGACCGCTGCCGATCACCGCGAAGGCGTAGGATCCCCCGAGGGGAAGACGTCGAATCGAGGCGACGGCGCCGTGGTTGCGGTCTGCGTCCGGGAGGGTGCGGAGGCTGAGGCCGGTGTAAAGAACGAGCGTCGCCGCCAGCGCGAGGAGCAGGGAGAGACGGAGGATTCGGCGCTTTCCCAGGTAGGCCGTGGTTGCGCGGCCCAGGTTGGCCACCGCGCGCGACGTCCTCTCCCCGATCCCGGCGGCTCGCACAAGCCGCACCGTGCCCCACGTCGCAAGCAAGAGGACGGCGAGCGCGGCGGCGATGTACCATCCGCTCGCCTCAAGCAGGGAGGAGGCGCCTTGAAGTTGGCTCCCGAAGGCGTACCCGAGAAGAACGAGGAACGGCACCGACAGCAGGGCCGCGGTGCAGTCCATGAGCACAAAGGTGGACCAGTGAACGCCGCTCGCCCCTGCTGTGAAGAAGATCAGGACCCTGACGCCCGCGAGGAATCGACCGAGAAAGACCGCCCCTGCTCCATAGGCCCGGAAGGAAGCCAGAGCCCGGTCCAGGGAGCGCTGGGAGGCCAGGTAGCACAAGGGGCGGGCGCGCAGGAGCGGGAGTCCGAACCGGGTACCCAAGAGGAACATGATGGTGTCCCCGAGCAGGATTCCCGACAGGCAGACGCCGACCATGGGGTACAGGGATGCGTCCTGCCAGGCGACCACGGCGCCCGCGGCGAGCAAAATGACATCCTCCGGGATCGGCAGTCCGAGCCCGGTCGCCAATAGGCCCAGGAACGCTAGGACGTGAGGGTGCTGGGCCAACTGCAGTGCGATGTCGGAAGGAGAACCCACGGTCGTTCCTCGGCTGGCTCGTCAGCGCAGGCGGCTTCGGCTCCCCAGCCCGCCCGCCGACGTCCCTGTGCAACAGCGTCCCACCAGAGCCTCTAGGACGTCCACCGCTTTTCCCACGTTCTCGACCGGCACCCACACCAGGCCGCCATTCGGGGTGAGGGGGCCGCGAGAACGGACTTGAGCGGGGGAGGTTCCAGTGTGCCCAACCGGGTCCCGTCGGCCGGTCGCGCACAGTTCTTCCGCTGCGACAGGCTGCTCCCTGCCGTGGCAGGAGTGTTTCCCGACTCTCGCTCGGGCCTCCGTTCCTGTCAGCCCTCCCGTGCCCATACGCCGAGGCGGAGCGCTTCGGGCTGCCGCGAGACCAGGAAGAGCACCGGGGCTCCAAGCCTGGCCACTTGTCGATCCGGACGTCCCGCAGCAGCCGTGCGGGCACGGAGTGGGCCGGAAGGTCGTCACTCCCGAGTTCGCGGGCGCAAGAGGTTCGCGCTTCCCGTCCCTAGAATGCCTGAGTCCAGGCCAGGCCGGCCGCGCCAGGTGCGATCCACGGCCGCAGCGTGGAGTGCCCCGTCGCGTCGGGGGGTCGCCGTGCGATCCAGAGCCCGAGAGTCGTCCCGATGGCCGCGCCGGCGACTACGTCGCTGGCCCAGTGCTCGTCGTCGTGCACGCGGGACAGGGCAACCAGGGCGGCCAGCGGATAGAGGGCCCAGCCCGAACGCGGAAGCCGCTCCGCGGTCACGGACGCGAGGGAGAAGGCGAAGGCCGCGTGCTGGGAGGGGAAGGAGCCCCGTGATCCGTCGAGGCTGCCGTGGAAGGGATCGAGGGAACTGCTTCCGCGTTCCCGGTCCGGACGGGAGCGCCCCACGGAGAGCTTCAGGCCGCCCACGACCACGGCGGAGAAGAGAGCGGCTTCGGCCATTTCCAGGCCGGCTTCCCGAACCGTGGGGCTGCCTGCCAGGAGTCCCCCGAGGTAGGTCGTGGCGACGAGAGCTCCCCCCCATCCCAGGGGGTCTCCTCCCCCGCGGACGACTCGGGACAGGTCCCGCGTGAACGAACTGCGGGCTCCCAGGACTTGGTCCCGGACGTCCTCGTCCGCCAGCGTGAGGGCCGCGGTGGCCCCGGCAATCGCCCCGAGGCGGACCCACTCGGTGCGTTCCCAGCGGAGGGGCGCTTTCGGCAAGGCGAGGGCATCGTCCGAGACCCGGCGGATGTCCGAGGCGATCGTCGGGCCGGGCGGGGCGCCGTTCGTCGCCGTCGCGAGGGTGGACGAACCGAGGACCAACCCGAGGGCGAGGAAGGGCGCGAGGCGGATTCGTCGCGGAGACGTTCGCGCGGCTGCGGAGATCACGGGGTTGGGGCTCGCTGGCGCGCCAGGACCTCTCGGACGCGGTCCAGGAGTTCCGAAGCCCGGTAGGGCTTCTTGAGGAATCCTGCCAGGCCCTCGCCCGCGAAGCGGGAGGTGGCCTCCCCTTCGTCGTAGCCGCTGGTGAGGATGACCGCCACGTCGTTTCTCAGGCGCCGGAGCTCCCGGAACGTTTCTTCGCCTCCCATGCGCGGCATCGTCATGTCGAGCAGCACCAGGGACACCTCCGCGGAGCGTTCCCGGAATGCCTCCACCGCTTCCTCTCCGTCGGAGGCGGTGATCACCCGGAATCCCGACTCTTCCAGGATGCATCTTGCGACGTCGCGCACCGCGGGGTCGTCGTCGGCGAGGAGGACCGTTCCTTGCCCGGCGACCTGTGGCGCAGCGACGGCCGACGGCGGGTCGCCGGGCGCCTGGTCCCTCCTGGCGGGGAAGAGGACGCGGAAGCTGGTGCCGTGGCCCGGCCTGCTGGACACCCGGAGGGTCCCCCGGTGCCCCCGCACGATCCCGAGGACCGCGGCGAGACCGAGTCCTCGGCCCGCCACCTTGGTCGTGAAGAAGGGGTCGAAGATCCGCTGCAGGGTGGAGGCATCCATGCCGGTTCCCGTGTCGGAGACCTCGAGGTAGACGTAGCGTCCCTCGGGGAGTTCCTCGCCCAGGGCGCACCCGCGGAGGTACTCGCGATCCGCCTCGATGACGCCCGTGGTGACCGCCACGGTTCCCGTGCGCCCCTCCAGCGCCTCGGATGCGTTGGTGATGAGGTTCATCGCCACCTGGCGGAGTTGGCTCGGGTCTCCATCGATCGCGGGAAGCTCGGCGTCCGGATCGAGACGCAGCGTGGTCTTCTTGGAGATCACGGTTGCCAGGAGGTGCCCCATCTCGTCCACGAGCCGGTTGAGGTCGATGGGTTCCACGACGAATCGGCCCTTGCCCGAGTAGGCGAGCATCTGGTTCGTGAGTTCCGCCGCGCGCACCGCGGCCGTCTCGATCCTCTTGACGTACTCCCGCCCGGGGGACTCGGGGGGGAGTTGCATCAGCGCGAGATCCGCGTTGCCCAGGACACCCATGAGCAGGTTGTTGAAGTCGTGGGCGATGCCGCCCGCCAGCACCCCGAGGCTCTCCAGTTTCTGCGCCTGCTGGACCTTCGTCTCGAGCCGGCGCTTCTCCTCTTCGGCCTTCCGGCGTTCGGTCAGGTCGACGAACAACGCGGCCATCTCGTCCGGCGCGGTCTGGAACGCGTGTACTTCGAAGGATCCCCTGATGAACCCGTCGTCGTAGTCGATCTGCAGGTTCCCCCAGGGCTCTCCCTGGTGCGCGGCCCGTCGGTAGGCACCGGGCACCTCCGTCCCGACGACCGCCGGGAAGGCCTCTTCGATCGTCATGCCGCAGAAGCGGGAGTGATCGACGCCGAGCATGCGGTCGGCGGCGGCGTTGGCCCCGACGAAAACCAACCGCCCGTCGGGGGTCAGGCGATACATGTGAATCCCCAACGGGGAGGCGTCCACCACGTTGCGGAAACGCCGCTCGCTCTCCTGCAGGGCGGCCGCGGTGCGTCTCTGTTCCGTCACGTCGTTCGCGAGGACGACCTCGGCGGGCCTCCCCCGGAACGACAGCGTGTGGGAGGTGATCTCCGCCTCGATCACCGTCCCGTCCTTCTTCCGATGCCTCCACACCCCGGCTTCGTCGAGGCCCGAGGTCACCCTCGCCACGTTGTCGAGCAGGGCTGGGACGTCCTCGAAAGGGCGGATGTCCCGGATCGTCATGGACAGGAACTCGTCCCGGCTGTACCCGTAGCGGGCCACGGCGGCGTCGTTGACGTCGAGGAAGGCGAGCGTCTCGAGATCGTAGACCCACATGGGCTGCGGGTGGCTGGCGAAGAGGGCTCGATATCGTTCGCCGCTCTCCCGCAGGGTCGCTTCGGCCTGCTTCCTTTCGGTGATGTCGCGGCCGACGCCGACGATGGCGACCACCCGCCCCCCCTCGCCGCGCACCGCCGTGTCCGCCCACGCGAGCCATCGCCATCCGAACCGGGTCAGTGCCCGCTGCTCCAGTTGGCACACGTAGGGTTCCCGGTACAGCGCCGCCATGGCCCGGGCCGTCTCCTCCCGGTCCTCCTCGTGGACGAGGGGCAGGAACACCTGCCCCAACAGTTCTTCCTCGGTCTTCCCGAAGAGTTCGCAGTAGGTCGGGCTGACGAAGAGGAAACGGCCGTCCGGATCGACCTTGACGACCAGGTCGGTCTGGTTCTCGATCAGCAGCCTGTATCGGGCCGCCAGTTCTTCGGCTGCCCGGAGTCGGTCGAGGCAGTCGCGGAGGAGGGTCTCCTGAGCAGGCGCGCCTGGGTCCTGGGGCATGGTCCTTCCCGTCCGAGGTGGGAGGGCGAAGCGCAGCCTCGATTCTATCGACTCGGGACCGGCGATTCGTGAAGCCGGGCTCGGGCCGGTGGCCCGGGGCTTCGCGGGGGTAGGAACGATGCCAGGAGTCGAGCGGAGGTGTCCAGCGTGAAGCGCCGGAGAGGCGAGGGAGCGGACCCCGCGGCACCGCGGGGAGGTCAGGCGGTGGTCCGGCTCGGACTCCAGTCGATCAGGGGGCGGACCGACTCCACGTCGAAGAACACAGCGTAGCGCACCCGGGCTGCCGCCATCTCCCCGGCTCCGGCCCGAATCTTCTCCTTGATCGCGTCCAGGTTCGCGCCCTCCCTCTCCATGGCGCGCACGCGCAGGTAGAGGCGCGTGCCCTTCGTCTTCATGGGGTCCTCGTGGGGCAGGACGCTCAGGAATACCGCCCGTCCCGTCTCAAGGAGATTCTGGGCGGTCCTCGTGTCGGCGAGTCCCATCACAAGGGTCAGGTCATCGGGCATGTAGGGCGAGCCGAACACGGCGGCGTTCGGCTCGCCGTCGCGGCTGGTGGTGGCCATCACGCCGACCCGGCGAGGGTCGTTGACGAGGTCGCGGACGCTGTGGCTGTTCATCGCGGGTCTCCTGTGGGGTTCATGCCTTCTTGTTGGTGCTCCTGCGGCCGGGGGAGGGTGCTCTCTTCTTCCGTGCCGGCGAACGCGGGGGTTCCTCCGCCTCGCTAGACTTCCCCTTTGCGGAGGCGTCCAGGGCTGCGAGCACTTTCTCCGGGGTCACCGGCATCTCGGTGAAGCGCACCCCGACGGCGTCGTAGATCGCGTTGAGGATCGCCGGGATCACCGGTTGGATCGGTCCTTCCCCGGACTCCTTGGCTCCGTAGGGGCTGTCGGGGTCGTAGCTCTCGACGATGTGCGTCCGGATCCGGGGGATGTCGGCGATCGTCGGCACCTTGTAGTCGTGCAGGTTCGGGTTGAGCAGGCGGCCGTCCCTCCCCACCTTGAGTTCCTCGAAGAGCGCCTGGCCCATCCCCATCACGATGGAGCCTTCCACCTGCCCCTCCACGCTCGTCGGGTTGATGGCCTGCCCGCAGTCCCCCGCCTCCCAGTACCGGACCACGCGGACCTCTCCGGTTTCCGTGTCCACGTCCACCTCGGCCACCTGGGCCGTGAACCCGTAGGTGGGGCTGTGGCCGATGTTGGCGCCCTTGAACGTCCCGGTGCGGCGCGGGGGCGTGTAGTCCCCGGTGGCGGTGAGCGGCCCGTGGGAGTCGATGTACTTGTCCACCGCCTCCCAGAAGCCGAGCCGCTTCTCGGGTTCGAACACGGAGTAGACCTGGCCGTCCGCCACGGAGAGTTGCTCCGGACGGCACCCGAGGTGTACGGCGACCACGGGCCGCAGCTTGTCGAGGATCCGGTCGGCCGCGTTGCACACGGCGGACCCGGCTGCCACGGTGACCCGGCTCGCGAAGCTCCCCAGGTCGAACGGCGCCAGCTTCGTGTCGCCGCTGATCACGTGGACCTGGTCGAAGGGCAGGCCGAACTTCTCGGCCGCCATCATCCCCAGCACCATGTCCGAACCCTGCCCGATGTCGGTGGCGCCGCAGTAGACGGTGACGCCGCTCTCGGTGTCCACACGGATCAGGGCCGAGGAGTGGGGCTTGTACGACATGTAGAGCGTGTAGGCGGTGCCCGAGATGTAGTACCCGCCGGCGAGCCCGACGCCTCGGCCGAAGGGGAGCTTCCCGTGCTTTCCCGCGTACCCGGAGTTCTCCACGACCTGGTCCAGGCACTTCCGGTACTCACTGTGGCGCACCACCACCCCGCTCGCCGTCGTGTGGCTTCCTCCGATCGCGTTCTTCTTCTTGAGTTCGTAAGGGCTCATGCCCAGGTCCACGGCGATCTGGTCGAGCAGCGTCTCCATGGCGAAGCGGGGCTGCACGCCCCCCAGACCGCGCATCGCCCCGCAGGTCGGCTTGTTCGTGTACACCCTTCGTCCCCGGAAACGGACGTTCTCCACCTTGTAGGGGAGGTGGAGCATGGCCGCCGTGTAGAAGAGGATCACCACGCCCCACCCGCCGTAGGCGCCCCCGTCCATGGTCCCGTCGTACTCCAGCGCCTGGATGACGCCTTCCCGATCGACGCCGATCTTCATCCGCATCTCGATGGGGTGCCGCCCGCGGTGCTGCAGGAACACCTCCCGCCGCGAGTACGCGACCTTCACGGGGCGGCCCGACTTGCGGGCCAGGAGCGCGGCGATCAACTCGTTGTTGGAGGTCTCCCCTTTGCCGCCGAAACCGCCGCCCACCGCGGGGACCTGGACCTGGATCTTGCCCATGGGCATCTCCAGGACCCGGGAGAGGGTTCGGTGGAGGTAGTGGGGGACCTGGGTGCCCGACCAGATCGTGAGCTCGCCGTTGGTGTCGAAGCGTGCCACGGCGCAGTGGGGTTCCATGAAGACGTGGTTCACGTAGCTGGTGCGGAACGTCTTCTCCAGCACGTAGTGCGACCGCGCGAAGGCGTCGTCCACGTCCCCGAAGTCCTGGTCGGCCTGGTAGGCGATGTTCCCGTACTTGTTGCCCTCGTGCAGCGGGACCGCGCCCGGGGCCAACGCTTCCTCGGGCGTCGTGTAGACGGGGAGGGGTTCGTACTCGACCTCGATCAGGTCGAGCGCCTTCTCCGCGATCTCGGGGTCGGTGGCCGCCACCGCGGCCACGGGCTCGCCGTAGAAGCGCACCTTCCGGTACGCCAGGGCGTGCTCGGTGGGCATCTGGGGAACGATCCCGTAGGGGATCGGGGCTTCCTCTCCCACCACCACCGCCTTGACGCCCGGAAGCGCCTCCGCCCGGGCCACGTCGATGTGACGGATCACGGCATGGCCCAGGTCCGCCCGCTTGATCCGTCCGTGGAGCATGAGGGGCAGTTGGATGTCGTCCGCGTACTGGACCTCGCCCTTGGCCTTGGCCGGAGCATCCTTCCGGACCACGCTCGTCCCCACCACCTGGAAGCGTCGATCACCCACGGCTCGACTCCTTTCCCGCCAGGCGGGCCGCGTGCTGGACCGCCTCCAGGATCTTCACGTAGCCGGTGCAACGGCAGATGTTGCCCGCGAGGCCCGCCTGGATCTGGTCGGCCGTTGGGTTGGGCACACGATCCAGCAGCGCCTTGGCCGAGAGGATCATGCCCGGGGTGCAGAAGCCGCACTGGATCGCCCCGGTCTCGACGAAGGCCCGCTGCACGGGATGGAGCTCTCCCTGGGCGGCGAGTCCCTCGATGGTCGTCACCTCTCGCCCCTCGCAGGAGAGGGCGAGGGTGAGGCACGAGAGGAGGGGTTCGCCGTCGACCAACACGGTGCACGCCCCGCAGTCGCCGATGCCGCAGCCCTTCTTCGTCCCGGTCAACCCGATCCGCTCCCGGATCACGTCGACCAGGAAGTCCGTCGGGGCTACCGGGACCTCGAACTCCTCACCGTTCACGTGGAAGGTGACCAGGGTCTTCATGCCGACTCCCTCCCCCGGATCTCCCCGGCGCAGGACTCCAGGGCCCGCTTGACCAGAACGGCCACCATGCGCTTGCGGTACACGGCCGAGGCGCGCACATCGTCGATCGCCCGGGCCTCCTCGGCGGCGAGACGTCCTGCACGTTCGAAGAATCCGGGGCCCGGCTCCTCCCCCGCCAACTGCTGCTCCGCCGCGGTCGCCCGGTACGGGATCGGCCCCACCGCACCCAAGGCGATCCGCACGGCAGCGACCTTTTCCCCCCGGGCGTCGAGTTCCAGGTAGCACCCGACGTTGACCATGTCGATCTCCATCGCTCGCCGGAGTCCCCGGAATCGGTAGGAAACCGCTGCACGGGGGGGGAGGGGAGGCAGGTGAAAGGCCTTCAGGTACTCCCCCGGTTGCAGAGCCGTCTTCCGGTAGGCCAGCCAGAACTGGTCGATTGGGAGGCGTCGCTCCCCGCCTTCCCTGGCCAGGGTCGTCTCGGCGCCGTGAGCCAGGAGCACGGGGGGCGTCTCCGCCGAAGGCGAGCCGTGGCACACGTTTCCGGCCATCGTCGCCATGTGTCGGACCTGGGAGGAACCGAGTTGCGTCGCCGCGTAGGCGAGGGCGGGTGCCCGGTCCAGCACGAGGGGGTCGACCTCGATCCGGGCGACCTTGGTCCCCGCCAGGATGGTGAGGCCGCCGTCCGGGCCGGGCGAGATCCCCTGGAGCTCCGGGAGGCTTCCGACATCTACGATGCGCCGGGGCGAGAGGAGGTTCTCCTTGACGAGAACCAGGAGGTCGGTCCCCCCGGCAAGGATGTGGGCCTCACCCCCGTGGCGGGCCAGGATGCCCTCGAACTCGCGAAGGCTCGTGGGTCTCAGGTACTCGAACGGTTCCCGGTGCATGGTCGTCCTCCCAGCGGGCGCAGGCATGGGAAAGTTAGCAAGAAGCGCGCCGCCGATCTGTGGCCTTCGGGCCGGGCCGGCCCAGGCGTAGCGCCCTCCGGCTCGGTGAATCGTCACCTCGCCGTGGCCGTGGACGGTGAAATCCAGCCAGGTTGCGACCCGGCGACCCGGCGATAGGATGGAGCCCCCGTCGGTCCCCCGACTTGAGAGGAGTAGGACGATGGCGCACCGCGTCGAGCAGGACACCATGGGACCGGTGCAGGTTCCGGCAGAGGCGTTGTGGGGAGCGCAGACCCAGCGCGCCTTGGAGAGCGGGATCCGCTGGGGGCGGGTGCCGTGGCCCGTCGTGGCCGCCCTCGTGCTGGTGAAGAAGGGGGCCGCCCGGGTCAACGGGGAACTCGCCCTGATCCCCGCTTCCGTGGCGGAGGCGATCCAGCGCGCCGCCGACGAGGTGCTCGCCTCGCAGGAGGAGGAGCACTTCCCCCTGTCGCCGTTCCAGACGGGATCGGGCACGTCGACCAACATGAACGTCAACGAGGTGTTGGCGAACCGCGCCAGCGAGTTGCTCGGCGGCCGGCGGGGCGAGAAGCGGCCCGTGCACCCGAACGACCACGTGAATCGCTGCCAGTCGAGCAATGACGCCTTCCCCACGGCGCTGCACCTGGGGGCCGCGCGCGCGATCCGGGACGAACTGCTCCCCGCTGCGGAGCGCTTGCAGGAGGCCCTCGAGACCAAGGCCGGGGCTTTCGCCCGGGTCGTGAAACTCGGACGGACCCACCTGATGGACGCCGTCCCCGTGACCCTGGGCCAGGAATTCGGAGGGTACGCGCGCCAGATCGCCCTGGGACGCGAGCGGTTGGAACTGGCTCTGCAGGGTCTCCTGGAACTGCCCCTGGGAGGGACCGCCGTGGGCACCGGGCTCAACGCCCACCCCGAGTTCGCCCGGCGGACGATCGCCTGGCTCGCCGAGACGACCGGCATCCCCTTCCTGCGCGCGCGGGACGCCTTCGAGGCGCAAGGGGCTCGGGACGCCTGCGTGTCCGCCAGCGGGGCCCTGCGCGGCGTCGCCGTGTCCCTGGGAAAGATCGCGAACGATCTGCGGTGGATGGCCTCCGGTCCCCACGGAGGCCTGGCGGAAATCCGGCTTCCGGAACTCCAGCCGGGGTCTTCCATCATGCCGGGCAAGGTGAACCCCGTGGTCCCCGAGGCGGTGCTCCAGGGGGCGGCCCAGGTGGTGGCCAACGACCTCGCCGTGGTGCAGGGCGGGCTCGGTGGCGTCCTCGAGCTCAACCTGATGATGCCCCTCCTCGCGCGGAATCTCCTCGAGTCCATCGCCCTCGTCGCCGGTGCCTGCACGCTGCTGGCCGATCGCTGCGTGGCCGGAGTCGAGGCCGACCCGGAACGGTGCCGGGAACTCGTGGAGGGAAGCCCTTCCCTCGCCACGCCCCTGGCGAAGCTGGTCGGCTACGACGCCGCGGCAAAGGTGGTGGCCGAGGCGCGACGGAGGCGGGTGTCGCTTCTGCGTGCGGCCATCGACCTCGGCATCGCCCCGGAGGAGGAGTTGAGGAGGCTGCTGGACCCGGAATCGATGCTTCACCTTCCTCCATCCCCGTAGCGACTCGTTGCCGGGCCTTCCCCGGTGGCGTTGACACGGGGCCTGCGGCCATCGTGAAATGCTGCGAAGAGTGTCCCGAAGACCGTTCCGGAAGAACCTCCGTGCGACGACTCGTCCTGCTTCTGTTCCTGTTCCTCCTGCTCGCTCCGCTGGCGGCGTTCGGCGCCTCGCCGGCCCCTGCCTCGCCGGCGGCCGACAGGGGACGCCTGAGCCTCGCGTGGGACGCCCACGAGGCGGGGCTCTTCGAAGAGGCCCTGGCGTACCTGGCCGACGTCCCCATCGGCTCCGAGGTCGGGGCCGACGCCGCGTGGTTGCGGGCGGAGTGCTTCTATGACCTGGGGCGGTACGAAGAGGCTGTCAGGGCGGTCCAGGAGGTCGTGCTGATTCGCGATGACGAGCGCCGGGATTTCCTCGCGGACGTCTTCTGGGACTGGGCCTGGGAGGAGACCGCCCGCGGCCGGTGGGGGGAGGTGCTGAGCATCCTGGGCCGCAGCCTCGAGTTGGTTCCCGGGGATGGGACGCTGGAGGCCCTCCGGGAGGCTTCGCGGTTCCGGGGGGAACTCGCGCGGGCGCTCGAAGCGGGTGAGGATCGGCTGTCATCCGGCGAGCGGGTGTCCGTCCGGCCCGCGAGTTCGCCTCCCCGTGGCGCCGACTGGGTTCGGGCGCACCCCTGGGCGGGGACTTCCCCCTGGCTTCCCGAGGCCACCGTGGAGGACTGGATGCCCGGACTCGCGGACCGGCTGGCCAGGACGGGGGAAGTCCTCTGGGTCCTCCTGCCGCAGGCTGCGCTGACGCGGGCGGTAGGCACAGCCGCGGCGCGGAGAGGGCTGGGGTTCGCGGAAGATCCCAGCGGGTATCGGGTCACCCGAGGGAGCGAGATGGTCCGACTCCGCCCGGCGGAGTGGCGTTTTCGAGCCGGCGTCGAGGGGCTGGGGACCGCGGGGGCCGCCCTGTTCGCGGTGGCCCGGGCCGAGGAGGATCTCACCGCTCGGGAGGAGGTGTCGCGCTGGGTGGACGAGAACCGGGGCGAACTCGCTGTGCGGCGTCAGGAGGGCCTCCTGGTGCTTCGCGACGCGGAGACGGGCCGGACGTTCGACCTGCGGCCCGAGGAGTGGAGCGACCTGCTAGGTGCGGAACCGCAGGAGTGGTCGGAGTTCTGGTCCGACCTTCGAGCGGAACTCGCGCGGCCGCCGGAGCCGTTCCGGTGCTTCTGCGGTCGGCCGGTGACGCTTCGCGAGACCCTCGTGGCCGATGTCCCCGGACTCCTGGTGCTCGAGCGGGGGAGGGGTTACACGACGGCGGCCGTGGCCCTGTGTCCGCACCATCACCAGAGGGTCACCGAGCAGTTGGCTCGTCAGTGGGGCGTCGGCTCGGCGGAGGTGCGAGACCGGGTCCGCTCGGACGCCCTGGAGAAGCCGTGGGAGATCCGTTTTGCCCGGGGGGAAGCGGAGGGTTCTCCCTATCTCTTGCTCGACGGGGACGGCGTCTCTTCCCTCGCCCGCTCGCCGGAGTTCCTTGCCGGCGCCCTGGAGTCGGTGGACGGAGCGGGCGCCTGCACCCGTTCCGTCCGGGTTCGGACTTTGACGGACTCGGCACTCCTCGTCACGGACGCCACGGCGCCCGAGAGCGTGGGAGACTCGGCCGCCTCGCGATCGTTGCTGGCACTCGGGCGCCGGGGGCATCGCTCCGAACGGGTCGACTACCGCGCCACGTTGAGCCTTCCGGCCCGGGGCGCCGGGCGGTTTCGGGTCTCCCTGGCCGAGTGACGCGGGCCGGCCCGGAGCCAAGAGATCCTCGGCGCCTTGGGCCGGCCGGGTTCACCTTCCCGTCAGAGCGACCACGCCCTTCTGCTTTTCGCCCACGACGCC
>CAZGRT010000312.1:0-1973 GCA_964528225.1 uncultured Thermodesulfobacteriota bacterium
CATCAACAACGCGGTGGACGTCACCAACTACGTGCTCCTCGAACTGGGTCATCCGCTCCACGCCTTCGACCTCCACCGGCTGGCCGGGGAGCGGATCGTGGTGCAGCGGGCCGGCGCCGGGGAGGTGTTCAAGACCCTGGACGGCCAGGACCGGACCCTCGACGGCGACGCGCTCGTCATCTGCGACGGGGAGCGGGCCGTGGCCCTGGCCGGGATCATGGGCGGGCTCAACTCCGAGGTGTACGACGACACGGTGGACGTGCTCCTGGAGAGCGCCTACTTCCTGCCCTCGAACATCCGCGCCACGTCGAAGCGGCTGGGGCTTCGCACCGAGGCCTCGTACCGCTTCGAGCGGGGCACCGACATCGAGGGGCTCCGACGGGCCCTGGACCGGGCCGCCGAGTTGCTGGTGGGACTGGCCGGCGGGGTCGTGGCGAAGGGCGTCTGGGACGCCTACCCGAAGCCCCGGGCCGCGGCGGTGGTTCCGCTGCGCGCCTCCAGGCTCTCCTCGGTGCTCGGCGTGGCCGTCTCCGTGGACGAGGCCGCACGGCACCTCGAGTCCCTGGGCATCCCGGTCGTCGATCGAGACGCCGAAGGCCTGCGCGCCGAGATCCCCACGCACCGGGTCGACCTGGAGCGCGAGATCGACCTGATCGAGGAGGTGGCCCGGGTGCGCGGCTACGACTCGATCCCGGTCAGCCTCCCCCGGGTGCCCATGACCTGCGACGCGCCGCCGCCGCGGTGGAGCCTGGCGGAGCGCTCCCGAGACGCCCTTGCCGCCCTGGGGCTTCGAGAGGCGATCACCCTCAGCTTCGTGGACCCGGCGGAGGACGAGCGCGTGGGGCTGCCCGAGGGCTCTCCCTTGCGAGCCAAGGTGGCCCTGGCGAACCCGTTGAGCCGGGAGACCGCGGTCCTGCGCACGAGCCTGCTCCCGGGCCTGCTCCGAGCCGTGGGGCTCAACGCCAGGCGCCAGGTGCGGGACGCCCGGCTCTTCGAGGTGGGTCGCACCTTCCACCCACTGGAGGGACAACCCCTCCCGCAGGAGGCGCTCCGGGCGGCGGCCGTGCTCGCCGGCCGGCGACAGCCGCTGGGATGGTGGTCGGGAGCCGACGCCGTGGACTTCTACGACGCGAAGGGCGTGGTGGAGGCGTTCCTGCGCCGCCTCGGCGTCACGCAGGCACGCTTCGAGCCCGCGCCCGACCTGCCCTGGCTCCACCCCGGGCGGGCCGCGCGGGTGTTGGCGGGGGAGCGCGAACTCGGGTGGGTGGGCCAGGTGCACCCGGACCGTCTCGACCCCTACGAGATTCCCGGCCCCGCCGTGGCGTTCGAACTCTCCGTGGAGGACGTCGGGGCCGTGGCGGAGGGGACGGGCCACTTCCGTGGCCTGGCGCGCTTCCCGTCGGTGGAGCGGGACCTGGCGGTCGTCGTCGATCGGGGCGTGTCGGCCCGGGCGGCGATCGATGCCGTCGGAGCGGTGGAGTCGCCCCTGGTGCGGGATGCGGTGCTCTTCGACGCCTTCGAGGGCGGCCGTCTCCCGGAGGGCAAGGTCAGCCTTGCGATCCGCGTCACCTTCCGGGCCGACGACCGCACGCTCACGGAGGCGGAAGTGGAGGATGTGGAGGCGCTGATCCTGCGTCGTCTCGAGAGCCAGGTCGGTGCCCGGCTCCGGGACACCTGAGAGGGAGGGCGGCATGACGAAGTCGGAGATCGTGGAGGCCATCCACCAGCGGGTCGGGTTCACGAAGAAGCGCTCCGCGGAGATCGTGGCCATGATCCTGGACGAGATGAAGGAGGCCCTGGAGCGGGGCGAGAAGGTGAAGATCAGCGGGTTCGGCAACTTCGAGATCCGCCGCAAGGATCCCCGCAAGGGCCGCAACCCCCAGACCGGCGACGAGATCGTGATCTCGGAGCGCCAGGTGTTGACCTTCAAGCCGAGCCAGGTGCTCAAGGACCGTCTCAATCGCAAGGCGTGA
>CAZGRT010000313.1:0-2916 GCA_964528225.1 uncultured Thermodesulfobacteriota bacterium
CTGCGAACTCAGGCAGCCCCGAGAGTCACGGGCGCTGTTTCCGCAGCAGCCGAAACGTCTCCTCATAGATGGTCTTGCGGGGCCCCACCGCGACGGTCTCGACGACGGCTCGATCCGCGATGCGGTAGACGATCCGGAAGCGGGCTACCCGGCAGCTTCGGAGGCCGGCCAGTTCCTCCCGCAGGGGTTTCCCGATGTGCGGGTCCTCCTGGATGGTCTGGAGTGCCCCCTTGATCTTTGCCTTGAGGACCGGGTGCAGGCCCCGCAGCAGGGCGGCGACCTCGTGGGGGACGCGGAGACGGCGGGCCGGGGAAGGCGGGGACACGGGACGCTTCAGTCCTCGAACAGTTCGTCCAGCGTGTAGAGCCGCGCCCTACGCCCCTTCAGTGCGTCCAACCCGCGCCGGAGCTCGGCCAGGAAGTCGGCGTCGAGGCGCAGCGCGACGGTCTCGCGCCAACTCTCGAACTCGTCGGGGCTCACGAGCACGGCCGCCGGCACCCCGTTCTTGGTGATGACGACCTCCTCGTCGGTCTCCCGCAGTCCCTCGATGAGGGCGCTCAATTTCATCTTGGCTTCGGAAAGGGAGAGGGTCTTCACGATGACCTCGATTCGGGTTGACTAGAATTCAGGTCAGCCTAGGAGACGCCTTGGGGACTGTCAACGTTCCTCCCGTCGTTCCGTCCCTCGGGTAACCTGTCGTGGCTGAGGCGCTGGCGTCGCCTTCGGTACTGGGCGCCCATGGCGAGGTGGGTCGTGCTGGGTGGCGATGCGGCACGGTTCGGGTGGCAGAGGGCACTACGGCGCGGCCGACACCGTGTTCCGGTGGGCCGTGGCGAGTGCAGTCTGTCCGGGCTCAGGACGCCGGGCCGGACGAACGCCGTCGGTAGTCGTGCACGGCGCGCCACGCGGGGATGGCGTCGGGCGTGAGTTCCCAGAAGGCCTCCAGCCGGGCGTGGAAGAACTCGCCGTCGGCGAGCGCACCGAGGACGGCCTCCGAGGTCTGGGCGGGCACGACCTCCCGGTGGGTGAGGAAGGGGTAGAGGCGGCTGAGGGCTTCGCGGATCAGGTCCACCTCCCCGTGGGTGGGCTCCAGGGTGTGGATGACGTACCAGTTGGCGAGGTACCGGCTGGCCAGGGTGGGGTCCGCGTCGGCCGGGCCGGTCTCCATGATGTCGACGACGAAGTCCCGGAGGTAGCGGTCCGCCGCGTGGGCGAGGCGGGCCGCGTGCTGCGG
The DNA here is from genome assembly GCA_964528225.1 of uncultured Thermodesulfobacteriota bacterium. Taxonomy (GTDB): domain Bacteria; phylum Desulfobacterota; class Deferrisomatia; order Deferrisomatales; family JACRMM01; genus CAZGRT01. Next base: position 1,235 of record CAZGRT010000313.1, read on the forward strand.
CTCGGCGCGCCCTCCTTCGGGCTCCTGCAGCCAGGCGAAGAACTCGCGCAGCAGTTCCAGGCAGCGCTGGTCCAGTCGGACGAAGTCGTCGGTGCCGCGGAGGGTGAACTCGCTCTCGTCCGCCATGGCCATCGCCCGGGAGAACGTCAGTTGGTGACGATGTACAGGATGGTGACGAAGAGGCTGAAGACGACCAGGACGCCGAGCAGGCTCGGGAGGAGGGGGAAGGTGTGGCGGCCCAGGGCCGCCATGACTGTTTCCAGGTAGGACTCCCGGTAGGCGCTCTGGATCATGTAGCGGTGGAACAGGTGCAGGGCAATCCCCATGGCAAGGCTCGCGAAGCCGAAGACGACCGCCACCCAGGAGAACCCCTCGCCCCGGCTCAGGCCGACGAACCCCAGGACCACCAGCGTCACGCCCCCGACGTAGAAGTGGTAGGTGATCAGCCTCCCGTCCATGAGGGCCCGATCGTGCTGGTTCAGGTTGCGGTAGACGGGGAAGAGCATCGACCACCTCGTTGCGGGCGAGACGTCGTTTGGAAGCCGGCCCCCAGTCTATCGAAAAAGGCGGCCCGATGCCAAGCGGGTCACCGGGCCGGCCCGGGGCGGTTCTTCGTCCAGGACGGATGGGTGATGCCGTGCTGCTCGATCTTGTAGTGGATGGCCCGCTTCGTGATGCCGAGCAGGTGCGCGGCGTCCTTCTGGACCCAGTTGCTGCGGTGCAGGGCCGCGAGGATGAGCTCCCGCTCCGCGTCCTTCAGGCTGACGCCCCCGGGCGGGAAGCGGAAGTGGAACGACTCGCCCTCCAGTTCCTCGTCGCCGCGCGGGGTCCGCAGGGCCGGGGCGGGCTCGAGCCCCAGGTCGGAGGGGAGCACGCTCGGACCCTCCCCCAGCAGGATCGCCCGCTCCACGGCGTTGCGCAGTTCCCGCACGTTCCCGGGCCAGGTGTGCTTCCGCAGGGCCTCCAGCGCCTCCGACGAGAACTGGAGGGCGGGCTTCTTCACATCGGCGCACACCTGCGCGGCGAAGTGCCGGGCGAGGAGGATGACGTCGTCCCCGCGGTCCCGGAGGGGCGGGAGGTAGATGTTCACGACGTTCAGGCGGTAGTACAGGTCCTCCCGGAAGCGCCCCGCCTGGACCTCTGACTTGAGGTCCCGGTGGGTCGCCGCCACGACCCGCACGTCCACGGCCAGGGGTTCCTCCCCGCCGAGCCGCTCGAGCCAGCCGTCCTGCAGGACGCGCAGGATCTTGGCCTGGGTCGCGAGGCTCATGTCGCCGATCTCGTCGAGGAACAACGTCCCCTGGTGGGCGCGCTCGAAGCGCCCGACGCGGCGCCGGGCGGCGCCGGTGAAGGCGCCCCGCTCGTGCCCGAAGAGCTCGCTCTCGAGGAGCGTGTCGGGGATGGCGGCGCAGTTGACGGCGACGAACTCGGTCGCGGCCCGGGGCGAGAGGGCGTGGATGGCTCCGGCCACGAGTTCCTTGCCCGTGCCGGTCTCGCCCGTGATCAGCAGGCTCGTCTTCCCGCCCGCGACCTTGCGGACGACCTCCAGCACCTTCTGGAGACCGGGGCTCTCGCCGACGATGTTCTCCGGCCGGTAGGGGGCGAGGAGGGTCTCCCGGAGGTCGCGCACCTGCTCGGCGAGGTTTCCCTGCTCCAGGGCACGCTCGATGCGTGCCTCCATC
>CAZGRT010000314.1:0-10149 GCA_964528225.1 uncultured Thermodesulfobacteriota bacterium
CCAAGGCTTCCAGGATGGCCCGCCCCATGGCCTCCGGGTCCCCCACCGGGACGAGGCTCCCGTAACGCCCGCCCTCCAGGACCTCGGACGGCCCGGTGCGGCAGTCGGTGCTCACGACGCGGCACCCGCAGGCCAGGGCCTCGATCAGAACGAGGGACAACCCCTCCCACCGCGACGACAGCGCGAACACGGCGGCGCGAGCCATGAGGGCGAAGGGGTTGGCCTGGAACCCCATGAGCCGGACGCTCTCCGACAGGCCCAGGTCCGCGGCCAGCGCCTGCAGGGCCTCGCGCTCGCCCCCCTCCCCCAGGATGGCGAGCCGGACCTCGCGCTGCCGGCGCGCCTCGCGGAGCGCCCGGAGGAGCGTCGGGTAGTCCTTCTGGCGGTGGAGCCGGCCGACGGCCACGACCACGGGCGGGGTGCCGGGCGCGAACCAGGGGTCGTCCACGGGCTGCCGCGCGAGCTCCGCGACCCGCTCCACGTCGACCGGGTTGTACAGGACCCGCACGCGCTCCCGGGGCACCCCGAACGATCCGTTGAGCTCGTCGGCGAGCCCCGAGGAGACGGCGACCACGGCGTCCGCCCGCGGGTACCACTCCCGGATGAGCCGGGGGAGCCTGCGCTGCAGGGGGTCGTCCGGCAGGGCCCCCGGCGCCGTCACGCTCACGTCCTGCTTCAGGACGACGGCGGGCCGGACCTTGGCGAGGCGGGCCGCCCAGCAGGCGACCACGTTGGGCATGTGGGTGCTCGCCAGGAGCACGTCGGGCCTCGCGGTCTCCAGGTGGCGCACGAGCCGGGGCAGGGCACGGACCTTCTTGTAGCGCTGCCGGATCATGGCAGGCAGGACCACCGACTGGGTGGAGAAGGGGAGCCGCAGCAGGGCGCGGAGCGTGGACAGCGTCCCGTCGGCGCCGAGCTCGACCACGTCGCACCCCTCCGGCACCTGGTCGACCAGCTCCCCGCGGCGCTGGGCCACAACCACCCGGACGTCGTGGGCCTCCCCGACGAACGCCCCCGCCAGGTCCAGGACGACCCGCTCGGCGCCCCCTCCCGCCAGGGAGTTGAGAAACATCGAGATCTTCATCGCATCGATCCCGCCGGAGCCGGCATCAGTTCGCCCAGTGCGCGCGCCACGCCTGGAACATCAAGACCGCCCAGAGGAGCTGCTCCCGGTCCTTCCACCCGGCCAGGTGCTGCGCCCAGAGCGCCCGGACCGCCTCCGGGTGGAGGAAGCCCTCCCGCCGGAGCCGCCCCTCGGCCAGGAGATCCTCGGCCCACTCCCGGAGCGGGCCCCGCAGCCACGCGCCGACCGGGGGGCTGAACCCCCGCTTGGGGCGCTGCGACAGTCCGGCCGGGACGAGCCTCTCGAGCAGCTTGCGGGGAATCCGCTTGCCGCCCCCGTCCCCGATGCGGAGGCCCCTCGGCAGGCTCCACGCGAACTCCAGGACCCGGGAATCGAGCAGGGGGCAGCGGACCTCGAGCCCGAGGGCCATGCTGGCCCGGTCCACCTTGACGAGCACGTCGTCCACCAGGTAGGCGGCGAAGTCCGCGTACATCATGGCCTGGAGCGGGTCGGCGATCTCCGCCGTGCCGGCCGGGGCGAGCCCGTACCGGCCTTCGGGCCGGAACCCCGGCACGAGGTCCTCGGGACGGGAGCAGCGCTGGTGCATCCGGAACGAGAGCTCCCCCCCGTCGCCGGCCCCGATCGCGCGGGAGAGGCGCTCCGCCTTCCCCGCCCACCGGCCCGATCCGCTTCGCGCCCCGCGCCGTGCCAGGCCCTCGAGCCCGGCGGCCAGGCCCCCGCGGAGCGGTGCCGGCATGTTCCCCCACCGACTCCAGGACTTCAAGGCGCGGGGGTACCGCTTGTACCCCGCGAAGAGCTCGTCCCCCCCGTCCCCGCTCAGGGCGACCTTCACCCGCTCCCGGGCCAGGCGGGAGACGATGAAGGTCGGGATCTCCGAGGGATCGGCGAACGGCTCGTCGTAGATCCGCGGCAGCTCCGGGATGACCGCCAGGGCGTCCTCCGCCCGGACCATGAGCTCCGTGTGCTCCGTCCCGAGATGAGACGCCAGGGCCCGCGCGGCCTCGGACTCGTCGTAGCGTTCGACCTCGAACCCGATGGTGAAGGTCTTGACCGGCACCGGGCTGGCCCGCTGCATGAGGGCCACGGTGAGGCTCGAGTCGATGCCCCCGGACAGCAGGGCGCCCACCTCCACGTCCGCCACCATCCGTGCCCGGACCGCCTCGGCGAGCAGTGCCTCCAGGGTCTCCACGGCCTCGGCCTCGCCGATCTCCCGAACGGCGCCGGCCAGGCCGTTCTTCGCAGCGTCCAGCGCGGACCAGTACGGCTGCGGGCGGGCTTCGCTCTCCGAACCCCCGGCCTCCACCGTGACGGCGCAGCCCGCGGGCAGCTTCCGGACGGCCGCGTGGATGGTGCGCGGGCCGGGCACCCAGCCGAGTTGGAGGTAGCGGCCCAGCGCGACGCGGTCCACGTCCGCGGAGAACCCGGGGAAGGCCCGCAGGGCCTTGAGCTCCGAGGCGAAGACGAAGGCGTTTCCGGCCCACCCGTAGTACAGGGGCTTCTTGCCCGCCCGGTCCCGGGCCAGGGTCAGCCGCCGCGAGTCCGCATCCCACAGCGCGAAGGCGAACATGCCGCTGAGGCGCGGGAGCGTTCCCACCATCCCCCACCGCTCCAGGCCCTCGAGCAGGACCTCCGTGTCGGAGTGGCCGCGGAACCGGGTCCCCGCCGCCTCGAGCTCGTCGCGCAGTTCGGGGAAGTTGTACACCTCGCCGTTGTACACGATGACGTGCCGGCCCGAGGCGGACCGCATGGGCTGGCTGCCGGTCTCGGAGAGGTCGAGGATGGACAGGCGCCGGTGCGCCACCGCGACCCCCGCGGGCGCGTCGACCCACTCCCCGCCGGCGTCCGGCCCCCGGTGCCGAAGGGCCTCGCCCATCTCCCGCGCCGCGCCGGCCAGGCGCTCCTCCCCCCACTCGGGCGACGTCAGGAGGAAACCGGCGATCCCGCACATGGCTTCGTCAGGGCCGGCCGGGGCGGTCGGCCGCGACCTCCCGGTACAACCGGGCGAAACGGTCCAGTACGGCCTCGAGCGACATGGTGCGGACCACGTGCCGCCGCGCGGCCCCGCCGACCCCCTGCCGCAGGGCGGGGTCCCGGAGCAGGGACTCCAGCGCGGCCGCGAGCCCCTCCCCGTCCATGGGCGCGAGCAGGTACTCGGCGCCGTCGGCGCCCAGCTCGGGCGAGAGGCCGACGAAGGGCGTGAGCACGCCCGGCAGGCCCGTCGCCATCGCCTCGAGGACGACGTTGGGCATCCCCTCGCGGCGCGAGGGGAAGGCGAAGACGTCCGAGGCGCGCAGGTAGTCGGGGACGTTGCGGACCAGCCCGGTGAAGTGGATCCGCTCAGGCGCGCCGGAGGCTTCCACGAGCCCCCGCACCCGGTCGCGGAACTCCGCGAGGTCGGGGTAGGACTCGTCCTTGCGCAGGCCGACCAGGAAGAGGTGGGCCTGCGGGAACCGGGGCGCGAGCCGGGTCCAGGCGTCGAGGAGCAGGTCGGTTCCCTTCCGGGGGTGGATCGGCCCCACGGCCGTGACGACGAGCGCGTCCGCCGCGATGCCCAGGGACTGCCGCAGCCGGAGGCGCTCCCCCTCCCCCCCGGCCGGGGAGAAACGCGCCACGTCCACCCCGGGGGGGATGACCTCGACGGGCGTCCGCGTGCCGAAGGACCGGACGCTCTCCTTCATGACCTCGCTGCTCACCACGATCCGGTCCATCCGCTCGTGGAGGAACCGCGTGGTCGCCCGGCGCAGCCAGCGCCGCAGCGGGTGGCGGGGCAGTTCGGCGATGAGCGTGTAGGCGAAGACGACCGGGATCCCCTGGGCACGGATCTGCCGGATCCAGAAGGCGGAGCGCGGCTGGAGCCCGGAGACCAGCTGCACGACGTCCGGGCGCGTCGAGGGATCGCGGCAGAAGCGCACGAGGCCGCGGTTGAAGTGGACCGACCGCCCCCAGCCCGCGCGATCCGGGAGGCGGACGCGGTGCACCGGGGTCCCGTCGATCCGTGCGTCGGGCAGCCGGCGTCCCGGGGGGAGGGACCGGTCCCACGCGAGGGCGTCGTCTCCGGTGGCCTTCTTGGCCTTGGGCGTCCCGGTGAAGACGCAGGGTTCGATGCCGCGCGAACGGAACCCCGGGAGGTAGCGCAGGTAGCGAAGCTGCGCGCCCCCGTGGGTCGGGAAGAAGTGCGCCGAGGCGAGGCAGAGCCTGAGCCTCGAGGCCGGCGGCGCCCCAGGCGCCGGGCCCTCCCCGGGAGCGGGGGGCGCCGTCACGCCCCGCACCCCGGCCCCCTCGGCGCTCCCCGGCCCCCCCGCCGGCGCGCCGTCAACCAGAGACACCGAGACGCCGCAGCACGGCCGTCTTGATGGAGCGCACCGTGTCCATGGCCTTTCGCTTGGGAAGGCGGGTCATGTACTCGGAGGAGTACTTGGCCTCGATGACCGGGGTGGGTTCCAGGGCCCAGTCCTCCGTGTCGTACCCCACGGCCGCGAGGTAGGGTTCGAACGCGGGGCGCAGCCGCTCCACGTCCTCCGGCGTGAACCAGTGGCGCCAGTCGCCGATGGCCTTCTTCCGGATGACCTTGGCCTTGCCCGACGAGTCCGGCACCTCCTGGTCGCCGAGCACGGAGAACCCCAGGTAGCCGTTGAGCCCCTCGTACTGGCCCTGGACCATGTCCTCGTACTTGAAGAGGTACCAGTCGGGCCCCAGCGAGCGCACGAACTCCGCCATGCGCTCGCAGCGGGTGCGCTCCTCCTCGATGACCTGCTCCGCGCTCATCGGCCACTCGCCGTGCCCGGCGTAGCGGGAGATCTCCAGGAAGGACAGCGACTTCGGGTCCTTCTCCTTCCGCAGCACCAGCGCCAGGTGGGCGTCGTACTGCGCCTTGCGCCCCTGGTAGCCGTTGTGCCACCGGTACAGCATGCGGCTCACCGCCGAGTCACGGGGGTCCCGGGCGATCCAGACCTTCCGGTCGTAGCTCTCCTTGGCGAGATGCTCACGGTAGACGTCGAAGCTCTTGCCCTTTCGTTCCTCGTAGGTGTGCTTGTAGACGGCGTTCTCGTAGTTGCCGAGGTGCTTGCCGGGCTTGCCGCCCGAAAACGCCATGCAGTTCGGGAGGCCGCCGGCGACCTTGTAGCACAGGGCCGTGGTTCCCGACTTCCCGACACCCAGGATCATGATCTTCATCGCGACTTCTCCGTCAGAAGGGGGTTGCGTTCTTCGTGGCCGGCCCTCGCGGCCCGCCGCCGCTCACGGGGCGATCCGGAACAGGCCGCCCGGCAGTTCCCGGGCCCGGACGGGGGCCTCCTGCGAGAGCAGCTCCCGGAACCGGTCGAGGCGCCGCTGCAGTTCGGCGAGGGTCACGCCGGGGTAGCGGTGCCGGTAGAAGGACTTGCGCTGCCGGAAGCCGGGGAGGTGGGGGAGGACCCGCTTCAGGGCCCTGCGGCCGTAGGCGTGGAGCAGCCCCCCGCACCGCGCGGCGGCCGAAGGCCCCCCCGAGGCCTCCCCGGCCTCCGCCATCCCCTCCAGCACGTCCACGATGCGCTCGCAGGCGAGGGGGCCGTCGAGGGCCGCGAGGTGGTGGGCGACCAGTTCGCGCCTCTCGTCGCCTTCCGCGGGCCCCACCTCCCCGCGGAGGATCCGGCGCAGCGTCTCCTCGACTTCCGCCGGACCGTAGCACTCGTGGCTGACGAGGTTGGGCAGCCGGTAGAACCCCCGGTCGTAGCGGTCGTCCACCCGCGCCCGGAAGGACACGGCCGGCACCCGCAGGACGTAGGCCTCCACCCCGGTGGTGCAGCCGTTGTGCACCAGGGCCCGGGTCGCCAGGAGCCACGCCACCACGTTGCCCTCGTTGGTCACGTGGATCCGGGAGCCCCGGGCGGCGATGTCGCGGTAGACGTCCTGGCCCTCGGTGGGGTGCGGCCGGACCACGATCCGGTGCTCCGGGAAGGCGGCCTCGAGGGCGGGGATCAGCCGCTGGAACGCCTCGAAGACGGCCTGCTTGTGGTCCCGGAGCCCCTGGGCGTACTCCGGCGTCATCCCCACACCGGCCTTGCCGAAGCGGGGCTCCTCGCCGGGCTTCACCGGGGCGAAGAGGTTCTGGGCCGGATAGAAGGCGTTCACGTGGTTGAAGTTCGTGTTCACCAGGATGAAGTCGCCGTAGGCCTCCCGGATGGAGCGCACGTCGTCGGCGTAGAAGGCGCACAGCTCCGGCCGCAGGAGGTCGTTGCGCGGGTTGCCGGTCACGTGGATGGGCATGTCCGGGGGGATGTCCGGGTACCGGCGCCACAGGTCGGCGTTGTCCTCCCCCCACGCGAACAGGTGGGCCAGGTAGCGGATCGCCACGGGCGAGAGCCGGCGGGAGTAGTAGATGTCGGCGGGAAGGTGGACGAGCGCCTCCTCGTCCCACGTGACGATCCGGTGCCCCAGCTTGCGCAGGATCTCGAAGACGTTGATGTTGCGGGCGGTCATGCTCTTGCACAGGTAGATCCCCCGCGGGAACGCCGTCAGCCGAAGGTCGATCTCGCGCAGGTCTCCGATGATCGAAGGAAAGCCCCGCCTGGCCGCCACGCACGCCAGGAGCAGCTTCGGATCCAGCTCCCGGACCTGGTTTTCCACCGGGATGATGAGGGGGGGTCTCTCAGCCATGCTCGTCTCGCGGACGGGCCTTCCCGGTGCCCCGGACCATAGGTGAGCCGGAGGGGCGGGGAGTGCCTTCCGGACTGCTTCTCGGGGGGCGGGACCGGACGGTCTGGATCGGATGCCTCGCGGGGCCGGCGCCGTCGGTCCGTGCCGCCTCACCCTTCAGCGGTGCCCGCAAGGGGTGGGCCCGGGAGGCGCGTCGTCTCGGAAACGCGCGATCTTAGGGAGCGCGGCCCCCGGTGTCAAGCACCGGGCGTCCCCGCGCTCAGCAGGCGACGCGGAAGGTGCCCGGCCGGACCTCCTCGGCCCGGATCGCCTCCCCAGGGCCCAGGATCTCCTCGAAGCGCCGGATCTTCCCCTGGAGGCGGTCCAACGGGATCCCCGGGTAGCGGTGCTTCTGGAACGCGGGCCGGTTGTGCCCCCCCGGGAGGTAGGACTTCACGCGGTCGGCCAGCCGCATGGCTCCGGCGAGAAACGCCCTCTCCGCCCGGCGGGCGGCCGTGACGACCTCGGGGGCGAGGGCCCCCTCGGCGATGCGCTCCACCACGTCCACGATCCGCTCGCACGCGAAGGGCCCTTCGAGGCCCGAGAGGTAGCGCTTCGCCACCTCGGCCCTTTCGGCGCCGGAGGCCGGGCCGAGCGTTCCCTCGAAGACCTGCGCGAGCCGCTCCTTGACCTCGTCGAGGCTGAAGCACTCGTGGCTGAGCAGGTTCGGGAGGATGTAGAAGCCCCGGTCGTAGCGGTCGTCGACCCGCGCCCGATACGACAGCGCGGGCTTGCCGAGGACGTACGCCTCGACACCCGTGGTTCACCCGTTGTGGATCAGGGCGTCGGCCGCCAGGAGCCACGGCACCACGTTCCCCTCGTTGGTCACCCGGACCCTCTCGCAGCGGGAGGCGAGCCGGCGGTAGACCTCCTGGCTCTCCGTCGGGTGGGGGCGCACCACGATGCGGTGGCCCGGGAACGCGCGCTCCAGCTCGGGAACCATGTGGAGGAACGCCTCGAAGATGGCCTGCTTGTGGTCGCGCAGCCCCTCCGCGTACTCCAGGGGCATGCCCCTCGCCCCCCTCCCGAAGCGGGGCTTCTGGCCCGCCTTCTTCGTGGGCACGAAGAGGTTGAGGCCCGGGAAGAACGCGTTGACGTGGTTGAAGTTGGTGTTCACGAGGACGAAGGGGCCGTGCTCCCCGCGGATCCGCTCCACCTCCTCGGCGTGGAAGGGGCGGAGCTCCGGGCGGAGCATGTCGTTTCGGGGGTTGCCCGTGGCGTGGATCGGCAGGCCCGGCGGCAGACGGGGGTACTGCCGCCACAGCTCGGCGTTGTCCTCCCCCCACGCGAAGAGGTGGGACACGCAGGCCAGCGCGGCCGGCGAGATGCGCCGGGAGTAGTAGACGTCGGGCGGCAGGTGGACGAGGGCCTCCTCGTCCCAGGTCACGATCTCGTGCCCGAAGCGACGGGCGAGCAGGAAGAGCAGGAGCCCCCGGATGGTCATGCTCTTGCCCAGGTACACGCTGCGGGGGAAGGACCAGATCCGGAACTCCATCTCCCGCCGCGAGCCCAGGAACGAGGCGAATCCACGTCGCGCCGCCACGCACGCCAGGAGCAGCTTGGGGTCCAGCTCCCGGACCTGGTTCTCCACGGGGATGATCAGGGTGCCCCTGGCCGCTCCCATCAACCCTCGCAGCCTCCGACGGCGCGGGTCAACCGACCCCCTCCACGACCCGTTCCGCGGCCGAGTACGGGTCCACCCGCCGGGCCTTGAGGTCCTCGAGCAGGGCCGCGAACTCGGGCCTGCCCTCCAGGGCGGCGAAGATCCTCTCGGCCGCGAGCTCCTTGACCAGCTGCCGGAAGAAGTGGACCTCCCGGGCGGTCATGCGCTCGGCGAGCCGGCCGCTGTCGAGCAGGTGCTGCCGGTGCGCGAGCACGGCGTCCACCAACTCGGGGACGCCCTCGTTCTTCACCGCCACGGTCCGCACCACCCGGGGCTGCCACCCGTCCGCCGGCGCGTTGCGCATCTCGAGCATGACCGTGAGCTGCTTGACGACCTCGTCGGCCCCCGGCTTGTCGGCCTTGTTCACGACGAAGACGTCCCCGATCTCCAGGATGCCCGCCTTCATGGCCTGGATGTCGTCGCCCATACCGGGCAGGCTGACCACGGTGGTCGTGTGGGCGAGGTCCACCACCTCCACCTCGTCCTGCCCCACGCCCACGGTCTCCACCAGGACGACGTCGTAGCCCATGGCGTCGAGCACGAACACCGCCTCCGCCGTGGCCTTGCTCAGGCCCCCCAGGTGCCCCCGCGTCGCCATGGAGCGCACGAAGACCCCCGGGTCGGTGGCGTGACGCTGCATCCGCACCCGGTCCCCCAGGATCGCTCCGCCGGAGAAGGGGCTCGAGGGGTCGATCGCCACCACGCCGACCTTGCGGTCGCGGGCCCGGAACTCGGCGATGATCCGGTCGACGAGGGTGGACTTCCCGGCCCCCGGCGGCCCGGTGATGCCGAGGATGTAGGCCCGGCCCGTGTGGGGGTAGAGCAGCTTCAGGGCCTCGATGCCCGCCGGGTCCCCCTCCTCGAGCAGGCGGATCAGGCGGGCCCCGGCGAGCTGGTTGCCCTTGAGGGCCTCTTCCGCGTACCGCATCGTGTGTCGTCGCGCCTCCCTAGCCCACGTTTTCCCTGAGGAACCGCGTGATCTCCTCCAGGGGCGTGCCGGGCCGGAACAGCACCCGCACCCCGGCGGACAGCAGGCCCGGGATGTCCTCCTCGGGGATGGTACCACCGCCGAAGACCAGGACGTCGTCCATGCCCTTTTCCGCCAGGAGCCGCATCACCTCGGGGAAGACGTAGTCGTGGGACCCCGAGAGGATGGAGATCCCGATCACGTCCACGGCCTCCTGGAGGGCCGCGCTCACGATCTGCTCGGGGCTCTGGTGGAGCCCGGTGTAGACGACCTCGTAGCCGCTCTCCTGCAGGTGCTTGGCCACGATCTTGGCCCCCCGGTCGTGCCCGTCGAGACCCGGCTTGGCGATGAGGACCCGAACCTTCTTCATCGAGCGTTCTCCCCGCGCGGCGCGCGCGCCACCTCACGTCCCCCGCTGCTCAGAACACCGCCGGGTCCTGGTACGCCCCGAACACGTCCACGATGGCCCCGCAGACCTCTCCGAGCAGGGCGTACTCCTTCACGGCTTCCAGGATCGGGGGGAGAAGGTTTTCCTCGCCCCGGGCCGTGTCGCTGACCCGCCGCAGGCACTGCTCCACGCGGGCGTTGTCCCGGTTCTGCTTCGTCTCGCGGATCCGGGCGACCTGGGCCTTCTCGGCCCGGTCGCCGATCTTCAGGAGCGGGATCGTCGTCTGCTCCTTCATGCGCTTCGGCACCGCCGTCCGGGATCATACGAAGCAGGTCTTGGGTCCGCTCCAATTCGAGCGGGGAATTCCTGTAGGC
>CAZGRT010000315.1:0-6463 GCA_964528225.1 uncultured Thermodesulfobacteriota bacterium
TATGGGAATGGGTGAAGGTGGTTACAGGGGAAGACCCGTTCAGAGCTTGCCGGAGCGCAGGATCGCGATCGCCAGGCCGAAACCGAGGACGCCGGCGAGAAGGAAGCCCAGGATGCCGAAGACGGGGAACTCCCAGAGCAGCGGCCCCTTGCCGGAGAGGACGATCAGCGAAGAGCCGATGATGAGGGCCGAGATGATGAGGCTGAAGCTCACGCGGTTGGAGGAGCGGTCCATCTCGAGCATCATCGGCTCGTAGCCTTGGTGGACGAAGTCGACGGCGAACTTGCCCTCCAGCATCCTCTGGAGAAGGCGCGTGAGCTGGGCCGGGACGGCTCGGACGAAGTCGCGCACGTCGCGGGCCGTGCGGTAGGCCAGGCGCGCCTGTCGGCGGGGATCCAACCGGTGGAGGAGGAGCTTTCGCGCGTAGGGCGTTGCCTCGTCGAGGATCAGGAAGTCCGGGTCGAGAATCCGCGTGACCCCCTCCACCGTGAGGGTGGACCGGGCGAGGAGCACCAGGTCGGGAGGGATCCGGATGCGGTGGCTGATCGCGATCTCCGAGGCCTGGCGGAGGATCTCCCCGATCCTCAGGTCTCGAAGCGGCCGGCCGTAGTACGGCTCGATCATCTCCCGAAGGTCCCGCTGGAACGAGCGCAGGTCCACGGTATCGTCCAGCGCGCCCATGCGTACGTATCCCTCCGCGAGCCCCGCGTAGTCCCGCGAGATGAGGGCGACGAACAACTGCCCCAGTCCCTCCTGCACGTCCTCCGAAAGGTAGCCCACCGCCCCGAAGTCGAGGAAGGCGAGATCGCCCTTCGGGGTGACCAGCAGGTTCCCGCTGTGGAGGTCTCCGTGGAACAGGCCGTCGTCGAAGACCTGCTTGAGGAACGCCCGCGCTGCCACCCGGGAGAGCGTGGTCGGGTCCACGCCTCGCGCACGGAGGGCATCGACGTCGTCCACCGGGGTGCCGTCGATGCTCTCGAGGGCAAGCAGCCGCTTGGTCGTGAGCTCCCACACCACCCCGGGCACGACGATGCCCTCGAACCCCTCGAAGTTCTGGCGAAACCGCTCCGTGTTCGCGGCCTCCAGGAAGAAGTCCATCTCCCGCCGGATCACCCGGGAGAACTCGTCGACGATCCCCCGGAGGTTGAGCGATCGGGACTCCGGAATGTACCGCTCGATCAGCCCAACGAGCAGGTAGAGGGCCGAGAGGTCGTGGGAGACGGTTCGCTCGATACCCGGCCGCTGGACCTTGAGGACGAGCCTCGTCCCGTCCGGGAGGCGGGCCCGGTGGGCCTGGGCGATGCTTCCTGCCGCAAGGGGTTCGGGATCGACCTCGGCGAACACTTCGGTCACGGGTGCTCCCACCTCCTCCTCGACGATCGCCCGGGCCTGATCGAAGGAGAAGGGCGGCACCCGGTCCTGCAGCTTGCGGAACTCCTCCACGAAATCGCGCGGCACCAGGTCGGGCCGGGTGGCGAGCATCTGCCCGAGCTTGACGAAGGTGGGGCCCAGGTCCTCGAGGGCCATTCGGACCTGGACGGGGACCGGAATGTCCCCGACAAGGCCGCTGCGCCCGTGGAAGCGTCGCGAGAGCGGGAGCAGGCGACCGAGGCCGACCGCCTCGAGGATCTGGTTGAACCCGTGCCGGGAGAGGATCAGCGCGATTTCTCGGAGCCTTCCGATGGAGCGGTACGTCTGGGCGAGCGCGAGGACGTTCACCCCTTCTTTCTCCCCTCGCCGGGAAGGCCGAAGTCGATCTGCCTGCGGTCCACGTCGACCCGTTCCACCCGAACGCGCAAACGGTCTCCGATGCGGAACGTCTTTCGCGTCCGTTCTCCGATGAGCGCCTGGGTCTCCTCGGAGAAGTGGTAGAAGTCGTCGTGAAGCCCCGAGACGCGGATTAGGCCTTCCACGAAGTAGGACTCGAGCTCCACGAAGATTCCGAAACTCGCCACGCCGGTCACGAAGCCCCAGTGCTCGGACCCGACCTTGTCGGCCATGAACTGGCACTTCTTCCACGCCACCGCTTCCCGCTCCGCCGCCTCCGCCGCCCGCTCCCGCGAAGAAAGGTGGGGGCACGCCTCCTGGAGGTACTCGAGGGCGTGGTCCTTCCACTTGCGAGAGGGTGACCGCTTCAGGATCGCCGCCCGGAGGTGCCGATGGAGCACGAGGTCGGGGTAGCGCCGGATGGGCGACGTGAAGTGTGCGTAGGCCTCGGAGGCGAGCCCGAAGTGCCCTACGTTCGTCGGCGTGTACTCGGCCTTGCGCATGCTGCGGAGCATGACGTGGTGGATCATCCGCTCCTCGGGTTTGCCCTCGATCTGGCGCGTGAGGTCCTGGTAGTCCTTCGGGTGCAGTCGGTGGGCGCCGCGCAGGGTGTAGCCGAAGTTGTGGACGAAGCGTCGGAACTCCTCGACCTTCTCGGGGTCCGGCTCCCCGTGCACCCGAAACGGGCAGGGTACCTTGCGGTCCCGGAGGAACTCGGCGACCGCCTCGTTCGAGGCGATCATGAACTCCTCGATCAGGTAGTGGGCCCAGTTGCGCTCGCTGCGCACGATGTCTTCCGGGCGCCCCTGCACGTCGAGGACGATTTCGGCCTCCGCCAGGTCGAAGTCGATGCTCCCGCGATCCTGCCGCCGCGACCGGAGCGCTCGGGCCAGTTCGCCCATGCGGAGAAGGCCCGGGACCACGTCGGAGAGGTCCTTCGACGAGTCGCTGTCGGGGTCGTCGAGGATCTCCGCCACCACGGTGTAGGTGAGTCGGTGACGGCTCCGGATCACGGCAGGATAGAAGCGGGAGCTCTTCCGCCTCCCTCCCCGGCTGAAGACCAGCTCGGCGACCATCGCCAGCCGGTCCTCCCCGGGGTTGAGGCTGCAGATGCCGTTGGACAGCCGCTCCGGAAGCATGGGGAAGACGCGGTCGGGAAAATAGGTCGAGGTGCCTCGGGCGTACGCCTCGGCGTCCAGGGCCGACCCGGGGACCACGTAGTGGCTCACGTCCGCGATGGCCACCCACAGCCGTACCTGCCCGCCCTCGAGGCGCTCGATGCACACGGCGTCGTCGAAGTCCCGCGCCTTCTCTCCGTCGATGGTGACGAAATTCAGGTGTCGCAGATCTTCCCGGTCCTTCCGGTCGGCGGTCCTCACCCGCAGGGGGACTCGTTCCGCCTCTCGGAGGGTGTCGTCGGGGAACTCGACCCGGACGCCGTGCTTGAGCGCCACGGCCTTGGCTTCCACGTCGGGTTCTCCGGGGTTGCCCAGCACGTGGACCACCCGCCCCTCCGGCCCGGACTCGCCGCTGGGATAGCCCGTGATCTCCACCTGCACCATCTGGCCGTCCGCCGCCCCGAGAAGGTCGTCCCGGGCCACGTAGACCTCGTGGAGGAACCTGCGGTCGAGCGGTACCACGACCGCGAATTTTCGGCGGACCCGGACCTGGCCGATCAGCGCGGAGGTCGCCCGCTCGAGGATTCGGATGACCCTCCCTTCCGGCCGCCGGCCAGTCCGCTCCACCCGGGCCACGACCCGGTCGCCGTGCATCACCGACTTGAGCCACGCCGGACGCACGAAGAGGTCTGGCTGGTCGGGGTCCCCGGAGACGACGAACCCGAAGCCGTCAGGGTGCACCTGGACCGCTCCGACCACGAGTCCGACCCGGCGCGGATGGGCGTACTGGCCCCCCTTGATCTCCACGGCGTCCCCCGCCGCGACCCGTTCCTCGAGAAAGCGCAGGAACTCCGGTTGCTCGTTTGCCGGGATGCGAAGGCGCCCCAGGAGTTCGCGGGCCGTCAGGGGCTTCCCGGCGCGCTCCAGGAGGAATTCCACGAATGCTTCTCGGCGAGGGATCACATGGCGCTCCGGATCGAAGTGGGATCGTTCGCTGGCGGCACCGGAACACCCTTCGGCAGGAGGAGGCTCGTCGCAGCCCGTCCGAACGTCCTGTCGCGAAGGAGCCCCGGCTCCGCCGGGAGGTCGTCGCGGGGCGCAGTATAACCCGTGTCAGATGGCCGGCAAAGCTGCACCGGCGGGGATCTTGACCCGGTTTGGGGCGTGCTATATAGTCCGGCCCGTGCCGAAGTGGCGGAATTGGTAGACGCGCCAGGTTCAGGGTCTGGTGGGTTCACGCCCGTGCTGGTTCGAGTCCAGTCTTCGGCACCAATGGGCAAGGCGGGCGGATCGTCCCCGAGGGCGGTCCGCCCTTGTCGTTGCGTCAGGGAGGGTACTCCCGGCGCTGACGAGCCGCTCCTAAAGGTCCTCGCACGACCGGACGATACCAGGGTATGCTCCCCTCGTCGGGAGCCCAGCACGCGACGGAGGAAGCCATGATGAAGCGACTGTGCAGAGCCCTCATCCTCGCCGTGGTGACCGTGGCTCTGGTCGGGAACGTGGCCGCGGCGGAGATGGTGGATTCGGCTAGGTACCGGAAGGAAGCCACCGACGGCGCGATGATGGGAGACATCTTCTTCCTGCGGCCTCTCGGCCTGCTGGCGACGGGCCTGGGGGCGGTCACCCTGGTCATCTCGCTTCCCTTCACGATCCCCACGTCCACGACCGGGGAGGCGACGGAGAAGTTCGTCAAGGCACCGTTCCGGTTCACGTTTCAGCGCCCGTTCGGCCAGTTGCCCGAGTGATGCCGGGCCGGGCGCATTCGAACGGCGCCTCGTCCGCAGCCAAATGAAACGCGTCGGGCCGGTCATCCCGGCCCGACGCGTTTTCCTCGCGGTCTCGAGTCGCCCGGGGGGCTCGCCCCGGTTCACTTCCCGCCTACCAGCTTCTCCACGTCGGACTTCATCGTTCGCTCCGTGCCGGGGTGGAAGCCGCGGTACGCCGCGACCACCTTGCGTTCCCCATCCAGGAGGAAGCTGGCGGGCGTGAAGGAGACCCCGTAGTCCTGGGCGATGGAGTAGTTGGCGTCCCAGGTGAACTGGAACGGCAGGGAGTTTTCTTCCATGTACGACTTGAAGTTCTTCGGCTTCATGTCGAGGAACACCCCCAGTACCTCGAACCCCCCCATGCCTTCGTGGAGCTTCTTCAGGGTCAGCATCTCGCTGTAGCAGGAGCGGCATGCGGTCTGGAGGAACACCAGAAGGAGCGGTTTGCCTCGGGCGACGCTGTCCGAAGACATCACGACCCCCGTGGCCCCGTCGCTGAAGGTGAAGCTCGGAGCCGCGTCCCCCGGCGCCAGGATCTTTTCCGCTTCGGCCGCGCCCGACGCCGGCAGCGCCGCTCCCAGCATCACCATCAGGGCGCCGACCAGCGTCGACCGTAAGGGGGCAGCGGTCCGCATGGTTCCTCCGGTTCAGCGACCCTTCACATGGTAGGGCCGGTTCGTTCCGTGGGGGTCGTGGCAGCTGGTGCACGGGGCGTCCCCCGCTTCCTTGCGGTGGCCTTCGGTGACCGGTTGATTGTGGCAGTAGGTGCACAACTCGCCGGGGGGCGTGCGCAGATACGACGCCTGCGTGCCGCCGTGGGGGTCGTGGCACGCGGTGCACAGGCCGATGTTCACGGGCCCGTGGACGAACTTGCGCAGTTGATAGGTGCTGTGACAGGCGTAGCAGAGCTCCGAAACGCTGACGCCGGGTTCCGGCGGGCTTTCCGGATCGTGGCAGGAGGCGCACTCCCCGCTGTCCACCTTCTCGTGATAGACGTAGGAGTCCTTGCCGGCCCCGGCACTGATCTTCCAGTGCGCTTCCAACGCCTCGTCACCGACCCGTAGCGTGACCGTCTGGTCGCCGTCGGGAAGGTTGAGGGTCAGGTGGAAGCGCCCATCTCGCACGCGGAACGCGGAGCTTCCCCCCGCCCACTCGGCCACCCCGCGTTCCCCCTCGGCCCGTCCGATGACGACCACGCGCCCCTTGGCCAAACTGGCCTGGGGCACAGGAGCCAACAATTCCAACGCGGCAGCGGGAACGACCCACGCGATGAGAATGGCGGTCAGGCTGAGCGTGGCGGGCAGATGGTGTCTCATGGAGCCTCCCCGGCGAATCAACCGACTTGTATCAGAAAGCACGTGCGGTGTGGAAGACCTAAGCGTCCGCCCCGGAAAGAAAGAGGGGAGCCGATGGCGGCTCCCCTCTTCGTTGCTGGTGCCCAGGGCCGGACTCGAACCGGCACGGGTCTCCCCACTACCCCCTCAAGATAGCGTGTCTACCATTTCCACCACCTGGGCAGGGAGTCTCTCAATCACTGGCCCGAGGCCGGAGGCGCGGGCGCCTCCCCCTGGGAAGGGGCGCCTGCCGGAGCAGGCGGGAGCGCCGCCGGGGCACCGGCACCCGCAGGCCGATCGGGCATGACGCTGGACTTATAGCGAGTGGTCGCCTTGTAGGTCAAGCCGAGGCAGGTGAGCATGAACACGGCCGCGGCCACGGTCGTCAGCGTCCCCAGCAGCGTCGTGGCCCCGGAACTGCCGAACAGCGTCTGGCTGGAACCGCCGAACGCGGCTCCCATCTCGGCGCCCTTGCCCT
>CAZGRT010000316.1:0-4130 GCA_964528225.1 uncultured Thermodesulfobacteriota bacterium
GCCGGGGGCGCGCGGGAGGCCCGGGGCACTTCCGTGCGCCTCCTCGAGGGGCTCGGCCGGCGCGAGGACGCCCTGGCCGAGGCCGTGCGCTGGACCGAGGCCGACCCCCGGGACGCCGACGCGTGGTTCGCGGCCGGGCGGCTCCGCCTGGGCACGGGGGACGCCGAGGGGGCCCGCCGCGACCTGGGCAAGGCCCTGGAGATCGACCCCAACCACCGCCCGAGCCTGCGCTCCCTGGCCGAGATGGACGAGGCGGCGGGAAACCTCACCGCCGCCGAGGCGCTCTACCGCCGGGTGGTGGACGCGAACCCCCACGACGTGGAGGCGCGCTTCCGGCTCGGGCAGGTGCTGCTCAAACAGGAGCGGGTGGAGGACGCCGTCGAGGTCTTCCAGGCGGCCGAGCGGTGGAGCGGGGGCGACCCGAGCCTGCGGTTCCGCCTGGGCATGCTGCTCCTCCAGGCCGACCGGCCGGCCGACGCGGAGGAGGTCTTCCGCACCGTGGCCCTGGCCCACGGCACCGACACCCAGGCATGGTACCTCCTGGGGGTGAGCCTGCTCGCCCAGGAGAAGTACCAGGAGGCACTGGAGACCCTGGGGCACGTGCCCCCCGAGGCCGAGGAGTACTCCGACGCCCTGGTCCGCAGGGCCATCGCCCTGGAGGGGCTGGAGCGCACGGAGGAGGCCAAGGCGCTGCTGGAGGCCCGCCTCGCCGAGCACCCCGACGACGAGGAGGTGGCGGTGGCCCTGGCCGGGCTGTGGGAGGACTCGGGCGAGCACCGCAAGGCGGTGGAGATGCTCGAGGGGTTCCTGGAGGCCCACGGCAGCGAGAACCCCCGGGTGTTCTTCACCCTGGGGGTCCTGCACGACAAGCTCGGCGAGTGGCCCCGCAGCGTCGAGTACATGAAGCGCGCCCTCTCCATCAACCCCTACGACCCCCACGCGCTCAACTACATCGGCTACACCTACGCCGAGCACGGCGTGAACCTGGAGGAGGCCGAGGCGCTCATCCTGCGGGCCCTCGACATGAAGCCCGACGACGGGTTCATCACCGACAGCCTGGGGTGGGTGTACTACAAGCAGGGACGGTTCCCCGAGGCGGTGAAGGCGCTCCAGAAGGCCGTGGACGTCGCCCCCGACGACCCGGTCATCTGGGAGCACCTGGGCGACGCCCGGCGGGCCGACGGCGACACCGAGGGGGCGCGGCAGGCCTACGAGCGGACCCTGGATCTCGCCCCCGACACCGAGTCGGCGAAGCGCAAGCTGGGAGAGCTGTGACGGCGAGGCTCCTCGCCGCCCTCGGCCTGCTGGCGGCCCTGGGGTGCGCCCAGCCCGCCGTGCGGCGGGAGCTGGCGCGGGTGCCCGTGGACCCCGCGCCGCTCGTCGAGCGGCTCGAGGCCTCCAACGGCGGGCCGCCCGCGGTGCGGGTGCAGGGGAAGCTGCGGGCCTCCGGGCGGGGCAGCGCCGACTTCGGCGGCCGGGTGGTGGCGGGAGAGGGGCTGCGGCTCGACGCCGTGGCCGGGCCCTTCTCGACCCCCGTGCTCTCCCTGGCGTGCCGCGCCGGGGCGCTGTGCGAGGCCTACGTCCCGTCGAAGCGCACCGTCTACCGCGGCCGGTGGGACGGCTGGGGCTCGTGGTTCGAGACCGTGCTCCTGGGCCGCGTGCCCGTCACCGGGACCGCCGCCGCGGGGTGGCGCCGGGAGGACGGCCGCCTCGTCCTCACCCTGGAGGGGGCGGACGGGTGGCTCCAGGAGGTGGAGTTCGACGGCGCCGAAGGGCCCGCGGAGCGGGTGGTCTGGAGCCGCTGGGGGGTGCCCCGGGTGGAGGCCGTCTACGCCGGCCGCGGCGAGGCCGGGCCGCCGGGCTTCCCGGGGCGGGTGGAGATCCGCGTGGCCGACCCGCCGGGGGAGTACGAGCTGCGCTTCCGGCGCGTGGAGCCGGGCGCCGAGGTGGACGACGCGCTCCTCACCCTCCCCGTGCCCCCGGACACCGCCGTGGTGGTCCCGAACGGGTGGCCGGGGGAGGAGCCCTCCCAGCTGCCCCTGTGGATCCCGGTGCCGGGGAGCTGACGGGTTCTCAGGCCAGCTCGCGGTGGCGGAAGCACCCGACGAGGTGGTCGTTCACCATCCCCACCGCCTGCATGAACGCGTAGCAGATGGTGGGCCCCACGAAGCCGAATCCCCGCCGCCGCAGGTCGCGGCTCATGGCCTCCGACTCCGGGGTCCGGGCCGGCACCTCGGCCATAGCCCGCCACGCGTTGCGAACCGGCCGGCCGCCCACGAAGCGCCACACGTAGTTGTCGAAGGAGCCGAACTCCCGCTGCACCGCGAGGAACGCCCGGGCGTTGGCCACCGCCGACTCCACCTTGCGGCGGTTCCGCACGATGCCCGCGTCGCCCAGCAGGCGCTCCACGTCGCCAGGCCCGAAGGCGGCCACCCGCGCCGGGTCGAACCCCGCGAAGGCCCGCCGGTACGCCTCGCGCTTGCGCAAAATCGTCTCCCAGCTCAGCCCGGCCTGGGCCCCCTCCAGCACCAGGAACTCGAAGAGCCGCTGGTCGTCGTGCACCGGCACGCCCCACTCCTCGTCGTGGTAGGCGACGTACAGCTCCGTCGTGGGCCAGGGGCAGCGTACGGGTTCCATGGCCGGGGCTTCCTCCTGCGGGGTGAGGGCCCGGAGAGTTTGTCCGGCGCAGGGGCCGGAGTCAACGCGCGGCCTCACGCCTCGGGCGCCCTCTCCCGGACGGTTGCTGGGCGCAGTGCAGCCGGGTAGAGTCGCCTGCACCCCGTCCAATCGCAGGAGGGCAGCTCGTGGGAGCGATCTCGGTGCGCCTCGACGATGAAACTCTGGAGAGACTGGACCGCTTGGGTGGAAGACTGGCACGCGCGCGTTCCTGGCTCATCGCCCAGGCCGTCCAGCGCTACCTCGATGACGAGGAGTGGTTCGTCGACGCGGTCCGGCAGGGGATGGAGTCTGCGGACGCCGGTCGCACCGTCGGCCACGGCGACGTCGCTCGCTGGGTCGAGAGATGGGACACGGGCGAGAAGACAATGCGGCCGGAATGAGGCGACCGATTTGGACCTATCGGGCTGGGCACGCCTGCGAGACCGAGATCGAGGACTACCACAACTGAGTTGAGATGATGGCGAAGCGCGACTTCCCCCCTATCCATCCCGGCGAGACCCTCAAGGAGGAGTTTCTCGACCCGATGGGGATCAGCCAGCACCGGCTCGCCAATTCGATCGGGGTCACCCCGCGGCGGATCAACGAAATCGTTCACGGCCGCAGGGCGATCACCGCAGACACGGCTCTGAGGCTCGGGCGCTACTTCGGCATGGAACCCGAGTTCTGGTTGAACCTTCAGGCCCACTACGATCTGGAGACCGCCGAGGAGGTGTTGGGGGATCGACTGGATCGAGAGATCCAACCATGGGCGGCCTGAGGTTCGATGATGTCCTGTCTTGTCGTCCCGGCCGGTTGCCGGGTCGCGATGCGCGGGCTACCGTGGTGCTCACCGCACCGCACTCCGGCGGGTGCGTCACCCGGTTCGCCCGAACGGCGAGAGGAGGCCCAATGAGCACCACACGAACGTCGGGGCTGGGACGCCTCGCCCGATCCACCGCGCTGCTCCTGGCGCTCGCCCTCGCGCCCACCTTTGCCGCGGGCGAC
The DNA here is from genome assembly GCA_964528225.1 of uncultured Thermodesulfobacteriota bacterium. Lineage (GTDB taxonomy): Bacteria > Desulfobacterota > Deferrisomatia > Deferrisomatales > JACRMM01 > CAZGRT01. Next base: position 3,664 of record CAZGRT010000316.1, read on the forward strand.
GGGCCGATCTCCAAGGACCTCCGGGATGAGGACTCGTTCCGGTGCGCGAGCGGCATCGCCGAGAGGGGCGACGCCAAGTACGCCGTGCAGGAGAAGTGCGGGAAGCCCACCTCCGTGGACCAGGGCGACGACGTCTGGATCTACGACTTCGGGCCGGGGCAGTTCGTCTACTACCTGACCTTCCTCGAGGGCCGGCTGAACCGCATCCAGCGGGGAGGCTACGGCCAGGCCCGGTAGCGGCCGCGGCCTCCTACGGGTTCATCCCCAGGGCCTTCTTGAGCTCGGCGGCGTCCAGGTACTTCTTCAGCCCCCCGATCCCGGCGGCCACCGCGGGGTTCGAGAAGAGTTCCCGCGCCGCCACGCTTCCGAACACGCCGAAGCTCTCCGAGATCGCCGCCTCCCCCTCGTAGCGGAGCGCGTTCGCCGTCTGCTCCCGGCAGGTCTTCGTCATCATCCGGGTGATCGTC
>CAZGRT010000317.1:0-3323 GCA_964528225.1 uncultured Thermodesulfobacteriota bacterium
GGTCGGCAGCCGTGAACGCCATCGGAGTCAGGGGACTTCGCCGCGTGCGGAGGCGGTTTCCTCTCGGAGGGCGGCGACGAGCCGATCGTTCTCCTCCGGCGTGCGAAGGCCGATCCGCACGTACTCTTCCCCCAACCCGAAGCTGCCGCAGTGACGGACGAGGATGCCCCGACGGGCGAGGCTGTCGTAGAGCGTCGTGGCGCCGGGCGCCGGCGGGGCAAGGCGCAGCAGCAGGTAGTTGGCCCGGGACCGGAGGGGCTCGATGCCCGGGATGGTCGCCAATACGCGGCTCGTCCGCTCACGCTCCCTCGCCACGAACTCCCGGGCCCGTCGGTCCCACGCGGGCTGGGCGAGGCAGTAGGTGCCGGCCGCCTGGGCGGGTCCGCTCACGGACCAGGGAAGCTGCAGGGCGGCGAATCGGTCGACCCGCTCGGGGGGACCGGCCAGGAATCCAACCCGCAGCCCGGGGATCGCGTAGAATTTCGTGAGGGAGCGCACCACGACCAGGGCTGCGCTCCCGGCGACGCGATCGAGAAGACTGACCTCCGGGCAGAAGTCGACGAACGCCTCGTCCACGACGAGGAGGGCCCCCGCCTCGGCGCAGCGGTCGTGAAGCGCTGCCAGGTGCTCGGCGGAGGCCGCCGCGCCCGACGGGTTCCCCGGGTTCGAGAACAGCACGAGGTCCCCCGGCGACACGGCCTCGAGGAGCCGCTCGACGGCGAGACCGTAGTCCGCCCTCGCTTGCCGGGGCACGCGGTGGACCGGAAGCCCGCGGGGGCTGAGTGCGTCGTAGAGTCCGAAGTCCGGCGGGGAGAGCACCAGGCGCGAGTAGGGGCCTGCCCGGAGGACCAGGTCGATCAGTTCTGCGGAACCGTTGCCGGCCAGGAAGCACGCCGGCGGAAACCCGAACCGGCGGGACGCAGCTGCGCGCAGGCCCTCGCAGCGCCGGTCGGGATACCGGGTGATGTCCTCGGCGCGGGACGCCAGATGTTCCCGGAGACCGTCGGGAGGTCCCAGCGGGTGGACCGACACGCTGAAGTCCAGCACCCGCTCGAGCCCGCACCGGGCGAGGACCTCCGCCAGATTCCCCCCGTGGTCCTGGGGCGGCAGGGGGTCAGTGCGTGCCGATGCCACGGGTCACCTCTTCGATTCGGGCGACGAGTTCGCCGTGGGAGAGGCCGCCGGCGACGAAGGCCGCGAAGGCGGCCGCTCCGGCTCCCACGCCTTCCTTCACCAGCCCCTCCTCGTACCGGCGGAGCTGGGGAAGGGACGAGCCCCCGAAGTCCAGACCGGCGGCGAACACGGGGACCGGCTCCCGCAGTGCGTTGGAGATGCCCGCGAGGTCCGCCGCGGGGTCCTCCGCGACCCAGCGGGTCGTGACCACCGCGAGGTTGGAGGGGTCGCCCGCCTGCCCCTCCGCCAGGAGCTTCAGCGCGAGCGCTCCGACCGCGGCCATCTGCGTGCCGCCTCCGAGGACGACCGGCCGTGTCCGGCTGATCTCCAGGGCCATGAGGGCCACGGCCGGCTGCATCGGGTCTCCGACGGCGCAGGCGGTCTGCAGGGCCGTGGGCGAGGCGGGCAGGCCTGCAGCCCGCAGGGCCTCGGCCACCACCCGGTTCTTGAGGGCGTGGTTGCCCCCGGGCATGGACGAGGACACCCGGCCGTGGGTGGGCACGCCGAGGGCCTCCAGCAGCGCCTGGGCCGTGGTGGTGCCTCCGGGAACGCATTCCCCGAGCACGACCCACGGCGCCGAGGCCGCGGCGACACGGGCGGCATAGCGGGCGCTCTCCGCGAAGCCGTCGGGGAGCGTGAAGGCCTGTCCCGAGGTGATGCAGCGGCCCGGAGGACTTCCGATCACTAGGCGGGGGACCCGTGGCGGGATCCCGGTACCGGCATCGACGACGAGGGGGGCGATGCCCAGGGAGACCAGGGCCGCCCGGGTGACGACCACAGGGCTCGGCGGGCCCTCCGGGTTCCGCGGGATGTCCGGGAGCGTCAGAGGCCGGCCCAACGCCAGGAATTCCGCGTCCAGGGCCGCGGTGTATCGCCTCTTCTCCGGGGTCTCTCCCGCGGCGGAGATGCCCGGGATCGAGGCCGTCTCCGTGGAGGCGATCACGCACGCGAACGAGGGGATTCCCCGGAGGCGCGCCAGGAATGCACGGGCGCGGTCCTCCCGTGCGACGACGCGGACCCGACCGTCGGCGAGGGCGCTGATTGTGGGATCGGCCATGGGGTCTCCGGCGAGAGGGGGTCGCTACCGTAGCTTTGCCGCCCGGGCCGGGTCAAGGCGTGGCATCGTGCCGGCGGAGCTTGCGGTGGACGGGGAGCGGGAGTAGTGTTTCGCGGAGTTTGGCGGTGTTTTTCTTGTGAATTGTTAGACAAGGCGCCGATCGGGGACGCCGCGCCCGCGGGCCTGCGCGCCCACGCCAGGGAAGGGAAGGAGGTGTGCCCCCGTCCCCCTGCTGTTCGCCGTTCCACTTTTCTTGACTGGGTTTCCCAGGGAGGATCTCCATGCCATCAAGCCTGTCCAGCCTGCGCCGCGCGCTGATCGCCGGGCTCCTCGTCGCTCTCGCGGTCCCCGCGGCGCAGGGCAGCATCGACGACACCCAGTGCGCCGAGTGCCACGACGAGATCGACCACGAGGCCTTCTCCGCCTCCGTGCACGGGCGCAACGCCTGCAACAGCTGCCACTTCGACGTCGTGGACATCGCAGAGCACGAGAACTGCGGGTCCACGACCCAAGAGAAGGTGGAGACCTGCCACCGCTGCCACCCGGACGAGGGGCGCGACCACTTCGCATCCGTCCACATGATCAACGACGTGAAGTGCGCCGACTGCCACGCGGACGTGCACACCATCGCCAAGTGGGACGGAGACAAGCGCCAGAGCGTGGAGAAGTGCCTCGGGTGCCACGACGGCGAGGACTACCTGGCGGGCGCCCACGGCCAGGCCGTGTGGAAGGGGTCCCGTGACTCCGCGTCCTGCGCGGACTGCCACGGGCTGCACCGGATCGAACCCCTCGGGGACCCGAACACCCACGAGTACCGGGAGTTCCACACCCAGACCTGCCACCGGTGCCACGCCGACGCGGAGATGATGCGGCGGAACGGCGTGCTGACGATCGCCGTGCACACCTACGAGGAGAGCTACCACGGGAAGGTCGAGTCCCTGGGCTCCGGGCTGGCGGCGGGCTGCGCGGACTGCCACGGCGCCCACGGCGTCTTCCCGGCCGAAGACGAGCGCTCCAAGGTGGGAGGGGGACACCTGTCGCAGACCTGCGGCGAGTGCCACCCGGGCAGCACGATCGGCTTCGCCCAGTTCCT
>CAZGRT010000318.1:0-5960 GCA_964528225.1 uncultured Thermodesulfobacteriota bacterium
GTGGCCGTGACGAGGTAGAAGACGGCCTCCGGGGGGCCCTCGCGCTGCCGGAACAGGTAATCCCCTGCGGCGACCGACCCCCGCGTGACGGCGTTTCCCAACTCCTCGCGCACGGCTGCCGGAAGCTCGGCCAGTCGGGGAAGACCTTGAAGGAGGAGTTCCAGTTCTCGGGCCATGGGAGTCGGTTCGCCTGTGCGCCCCCGTGGGACGTTCGAACGGGGCGGGCCCGGCATCGGGCGGAAACGGGATGCTACGATCCGGGGTTCCGGGTGTCAACGCGCGAGGCCCCTTTCCCCGCCCGCCGAGGGACTTTCCCAGGCGGCTCGTTTTGAGATATGGTTTGAAGCCGAGCGAGCGACCGTGGTCTCCGGGGGGCGTGGGTTGGTGGAGGGACGCGGGATGGAAAAGAAGAAGATTCTCGCCGTCGACGACGAGCCCAACATCCTCCTGTCCCTCGAGTACATTCTGGAGCAGGAAGGCTACGACGTGTACGTGGCCCGCGACGGGGACGAAGCCTTGGAGACGGCCACGCGGGTCTCCCCCGACCTCATCCTCCTGGATGTGGCGATGCCCCGGAAGGACGGGTACGAGGTGTGCCGCGAACTCCGCCAACGCGGCGACCTCTCGGCCGTGAAGGTGCTCATGCTGACCGCCAAGGGGCAGCCCCTCGAGCGCAAGAAGGGGTTGGAGGTCGGCGCCGACGTGTACATCACCAAGCCCTTCGCCGCCGACGAACTCCTCCAGAAGATCCGTTCCGCCCTGCGCACATGAGCGCCGCGGCCCTGTCGGGAAGGATGCTCCACCGCAAGGGCCTGCGGAGCCGGATGCTGTGGACCCTCGCCGGCGTGGGCGTGGTGCCCTTCCTCGTGGTTCTCGGGGGGGTCTTCCTGGTGGCCCGCCACGACGTGGGGGCGATCCGCGGCGGTGACCTTGCCCGGGAGGCCCGCGTCTTCGCGGATCAGCTGGAGGCTCAGATCGAGGCGGCCGGCCGCGGCGCGGCGGGTCTCGCCAGCCTTCCCGAGGTGCGCGGCTATCTGGCCGGCTCCCAGCCCTACCCCCACGCCGCCCTGTCGGCTGCGCGCCGCCTCCTCCCCGGCCTTCGCAGGCTCAACCTGGTCCCGAAACCTTCCCCGGCCGACGCCCCGGTTGCCGGCCCGTCCGGCATGGTCTCCTGGGGCACCGAGGAGACGCTGGAGTACCGGATCGGCGTGACCGATCTCGCCGGGGCTCCGGTGGGCTTCGTGGAGGCATCCTTCGACCTCGACCGCGTGAGCAAGCTCCTGGAGTGGTACCGCAAGGGCGAGCGGGGGCGGGCCGTGCTGTTCACGGCCGAGGGGCACCTCCTCGCCGGGCAGCCGGAAGTCCCCCTGCCGCCTTCGGGGCCCTGGCTGGCGGGTTGGACGACGTACGCGGTGCGGGGGCAGGACTTCTTCGCCGGGGTCTCTCCGGTCGATCCGGGATCGAGCGGGCTCACGCGGGGGTGGTTCCTGGCGCTGGTGACGCCGGCCTCGGAGATCTACGGCCCCTTCCACCACGTATCGGGCCAGGTCGCCGTCGTCCTGGTGATCTTCGCGGGTGTGATCCTGGCGCTGGCCTGGCGGGTGGCGGACCAGTTCCTCCGGCCCATCCTCCAACTGCGCAACGGCGCCGAGATCATATCGCGGATCAATCTGGCGCACCGGATCTCCGTGCAGACGGGCGACGAACTCGAGGACCTGGCCCAGCAGTTCAACGAAATGGCCGAGAGTCTCGCGGGCGCCTACGACGACCTGGAAGCCCGGGTCAAGGAGACGACCCGCTCCCTGCAGGAGGAACGCAACCGCCTGGCCGCCGTCTTGCGGACCATGGCGGAGGGCGTCGTGATGACCAACGAGACGGGCGAGGTCCTCCTGATGAACCCGGCGGCCCGCCTCGCCCTCGGCGGGCGTCCGGCGACCGGCATCGGCGCCCCCCGTGCCGACATCCTCCCGGCGGACCGGCTGGAATTCTACCTCCGCCGCCTGAGGGGGCGGTGGGACGAGGGGCGCGAGGCGGTGGAGCACGTGGTCTTCCCCCTGAAGGACGGCACGGTGCTGCGAGGTTCCCTGGCGGCGGTGGCCGCCCCCGGGGGCGCGCGCGCCGGTTTCCTGGTGGTGTTCCGCGACACGAGCTCCCGGGCGGCCGAGGAGCAGAAGCTCGAGCGCACCATGCGGGAGATGCCCGAGCTGTTGCGGGGTCCGGTCGCGGCGGCCTCTTCCCTGCTCGAGACGCTCGGGCGCCATCCGGAGATGCCGACGGAGAAGCAGGCCGCGTTCCTCGCCGGTGTGCGCGAGGAGGTCACGCGCCTGTCCCAGAGACTCCACCTGGTGGAGGAAGCTTCTACGGTCGCCAAGTCGCTGGGCGCCGAGGTTCCCTCGGATCCGCTCGAACTGGTCCAGGAAGCCGCCGCGGCCCTGCCCGGCGGGTTCATCTGCGTGCACGCTCCGGAGGGGCCGCTGCCCTCGGTGCTCGTGGAGCCCTACACGTGGGTGGCGTGCCTGTCCGAGATCCTCCGGTGGATCGGCGGCCGCGTGGCCGGTTGGGCTCCGGTGAACGTCGAGTTGGGCGAGGAGGACGGAGCGGTCGTGACGGCCTTTCGCGTGGAGGGCGTGGCCGCACTGGACACGAAGGAAATCGGCGCGCTCACGATTTCCCTGCGCGGGGAGCCCCAGGTGAATCTTTCCGAGGCGGTGCGCGCGAACCGGGGCGAACTTTGGACGCGGGCCTTCGAAGGCGGCGTGGAGGTGCGGCTCGGGCTGCTCCACGCCCCCGGAGGCGCGGTGCGGCGGCGGCCGGACGGAATCGCGGACGAACAGCCGGAGTTCTACGATTTCGACCTCTTCGTCAGGAGGCCGGCCCGAGAGCCCGAGGAGATCCTCGGCGCGGCCCTGGGGGACCTCGAGTACGTGGTCTTCGACAGCGAGACCACGGGGCTCCAACCCTCCCAGGGAGACCGGATCGTCAGCCTGAGCGCGGTTCGGGTGCGCGACGGCCGCGTGCTGCCGGCCGACACGTTCCACGCCCTCGTCAACCCGGAGCGCCCGATCCCGGGCTCCTCGAAGCGGTTCCACGGCATCGACGACGCCATGGTGCGGGACGCGCCCGTGCTGGCGGAGGTGCTGCCGCGGTTCTACGAGTACGTCGGCTCGGCCGTCCTCGTGGCCCACAACGCGGCGTTCGACAAGAAGTTCCTCGACATGGGGGCCACGGCGGCCGGGTTGGCGCTCCTGGAAAACCCCGTGCTGGACACCTTGTTCCTCTCCTACGGCATCCACCGCGACTTCGACGGGCACAACCTCGACGCCATCGCCGATCGGCTCGGCGTGACGGTGGAGGGGCGGCACACCTCCCTGGGGGATGCGCGAGCCACCGCCGAGGTGTTCCTGAAGCTGATCCGGCTTCTGGCGCCTCGCGGAATCGCGACGCTGGCGGACGCCAAGGCGTTCTGCGACCGCATGCTGCTGCTCCGGTGGCAGACGGCCCGTTTCTGATACCCGGGCACTGAGCCGGGAGCACGCGTTGCCGGGCCGCGTGCGGTCGGACCCGGCTTGAGGGAGGCGGGGATGGAAGTCGTCACCCGGCGTCTGTCGGCCCTGGTCGTCGTCGGCGCCATCGCGCTGTTTTCCCCGCTGGTCGGGGCGTTCAGCAGGCCGGAACTGGTCGCCGGGGTCCCCCTGCTGGCCCTGTACGTCTTCGGTTGCTGGGGTGGGCTCGTGCTCGCCGCCTGGGCGCTCATCGGCCGGAGGCGGCGGTGACCCCGCGCACGTTCTGGGTCGCGCTCCTGGGCCTGGGGTACGTCCTGGGCCTCTTCGTCATCGCCTACGCGGCGGACGAGGCCCGCAGCCGGGGACGGAGCCCGGTGGACAACCCCTGGGTGTACAGCCTTTCCCTCGCGGTCTACTGCACCTCCTGGACCTTCTACGGCAGCGTGGGGCGGGCGGCGGCCCAGGGACTGGGTTTCCTCCCCATCTATCTGGGTCCCACCCTGGTCTTCCTCCTGGCGCCCACGGTGCTGCGCCGGCTCGTGGTCCACTGCCGCGCCGAGGGCGTCACCAGCGTGCCGGACCTCCTGGAGTCCCTCTACGGCAAGGGGCGGCTGCTCGGCGCTTTGGCCACCGTGATTCTCGTGGCGGGGGTCACCCCGTACATCGGCCTCCAGCTCAAGGCGGTGGGTTACACCTTCGACCTGATCAGCGGCCGGCAGCCGAGTCCGGAACTCCTCGGGGACGCGTCCTTCTGGGCGGCACTCGGGCTCGCCTGGTTCGCCGTGCTCTTCGGGGCGCGCTCCCTGGTGACCACCGAGCGCCACGAGGGGATGGTGGCCGCCGTGGCCTTCGAGAGCGCCGTGAAGCTGGCGGCGTTCCTGATCCTGGGGGCTTACATCACGTGGGGGATCGGGGGCGGGCTCGGCTCCCTGTTCTCCCGGGCGCTCGAGAAGCCCGAGCTCGCGCACCTCTTCCTCCTGGGCGGGGGCTCCGGGACCTCTGCGGCCCAGTGGCTGAGCCTGAGCGTGATGTCCGCGGCAGCCGTGGTGCTCCTGCCCCGGCAGTTCCACATGCTGGCCGTCGAGAACATGCGCGACGACCACCTCCTGCCGGCGGCCTGGATCTTCCCGGCATACCTCTTCCTCATCAACCTGCTGGTCCTCCCGGTCGCCGTGGTCGGCCTGCTGGAAGGCGTCCCCGGCTCGCCCGACTTCTACATGATCTCCCTGCCGCTCTCGGAAGGGCGCACCGGGCTGGCGTTCCTCGCCTTCCTGGGAGGGTTCTCGGCCGCCACCAGCATGGTGATCGTCTCGGCGGTCGCCCTCTCCACCATGATCCTGCACCACCCGGGCATCGCGCTGCTGGGGGGCTTCTCCTCGGCCCTCGGCCGGCTGGGACAGGCGGACCTGAGCCGCCACCTCCTCTTCGCGAAGCGCCTCGTCATCCTCGGCGTCGTGCTCCTCGGCTACGCCTTCAACCGGTGGATCGGGGAGTCCCACACCCTGGTCAACATCGGCCTGCTCTCCTTCTCGGCGGTGACCCAGTTCGCCCCCGCGGTCTTCTTCGGCCTCTACTGGAAGGGGGGGCGCCGGGAGGGAGCCGTGGCGGGGCTCGCCCTGGGCTTCGCGGTCTGGGGGTACACGCTCCTTTTCCCGAGCTTCGTGGAGTCGGGATGGGTTCCCTCCGGCTTCCTCGAGGACGGGCCCTGGGGCATCGGGCTGCTGCGGCCGAGATCCCTGTTCGGCTTGGAGGGACTCGACCAGTGGACCCACGCCCTGGTGTGGAGCCTGGTGTTCAACCTGGGCGGGTACCTGGCGGTCAGCCTAGGGGTCTCCAGTCGCCGCCGCGTGGCCGAGGCGGATGTCGACGCGCGGGCGGCCTGGGCCTCACGGGACGACCTGGAGAACCTCCTCACGAGGTTCGTGGGCCCCATGCAGGCGAAGGCCGTGCTCGGCACCCTGGGTCCCCGCACCTCCCCCCAGGCCATGGTGGAGGCGGCGGAGCGCTGCCTCGCGGGCGCCCTCGGGACGCCCTCGGCTCGAATGGTGATCCAGAGCTTCCTGGCCTGGCCCCGGGACCAGTCGGTGGAGATCCTGGACGTCTTCGGCCGGGTCTCCCGGAGCCTGGCGGAGAGCCGGGATACCCTGGAGCGGCAGCTTCGGGAGCTCATGGTGCTCCACGAGGCGTCGAGCGCGCTGGCGGGCAGCCTCGACATCGACAGCGTGCTCGGACAGGTGCTGCACCTGATCCACCGGGAGTTCGGGTTCGAGTACCTGGCGGTTCGGCTCCTGGACGACGACGGCAAGCTCCGCATCCGCAACCACGTGGGCCTGGACCCCGCCTACATCGGGATATCGGCGGGGCCGCCGAGCGAGGAGACCTACTTCGGCACCTGCTTCCTCCGGGGGGAGCCGGTCGTCCTGGAGGACGCGAGGCAGGTGGAGAAGCCGCTCTTCT
>CAZGRT010000319.1:0-3721 GCA_964528225.1 uncultured Thermodesulfobacteriota bacterium
AGAGTCGATGGCCGAGGTACGCTGCGCAGGTGCCCTGGGGGCGGTGTGGACCGTAGAGCCGGTGGGCTTCGTCTCCGTAGTCCACCGTGACCACCCACCCTCGGTGCAATCGCTCCCCGACTCCCCGGAGCCATCCGGCCACCCCGAGGTTCACCTCCACCTCGCACCCTGCCGCTACCTCGATTCCGTCCGCGGCCAGTTCCGCCGCGCACTCGGGTCGACTTGGCGGGCCCAGGACCTCGCGGAAGCGGCCACCGTCCCAATCCACGTAGATCTCCTGGAGCTCCGAGCCCCTTCGGGCGAGACGGTGCACCGGGAACGCGTCCAGAAGCTCGTTGGAGAAGTACAGCCCCTGCGCGCCTTCGATGTCGGCCAGGGCTGAGATCTTCCCGCGGTGGCCGCGCCAGGCCTCGGCCTGCCTCGCGCTGAGTGCCGCACTTCGCTCGTCGGGCGCGTACCGAAGCCTTTCGTAGAGGGCCGGTTCCCGGAGGCGGAGAACGTCCAGGAGGTCTGCCGCGAGGCGCCCCTCTCCGGGCCCACCCTCGAAGAACACGAACGGGTCGGGGTGCCCCAGTGCGTCGTCCAACCGGGCTGCCAGACGGCTCAGGCAGCGGGCGAAGACGGGCGTCAGGTGGGGGGCCGTGGTGAAGTCGCCCCGGTCCTCCCCCACGTGCACCCGGCCCGAGGCGTAGTAGCCGTCCTCGGGATCGAAGAGGGCCGACTCCATGAAGGAAGCGAAGGTGACCGGGCCGCCGCGCCGGATCCGCTCGGCGAGGCGGCGGGAAAGCTCTTTGGACAAGGGCGGCCCTCCGGGACGGGTTCGGCTCGGGGCGAGTTTCGCCCGGACCCGGCCGGCGGCGCAAGCGGCGGCAGGCCGGGCTTGAACGACCCGGAGGGATGGGTTACCTTCCGGCGGTCCCCCCACCCGGAACCGATCCCCATGCTCCCGACCCCCATCGCGAGACTGATTCGAGAACTCCAGAGGCTCCCCGGCGTCGGGGAGAAGACGGCGACCCGCTTCGCCCTCCATATCCTGCGCCGTCCGCCGGAAGAGGCCCGGAGCCTCGCCCGGACCTTGGAGGAAGTCACCGAGCTCATCGGGCCCTGCTCGGCCTGCTTCCAGTTGACCGACGAGGACCCGTGCGCCATCTGCCGCTCCCCGCGGCGGAACGGTCGGTTGCTGTGCGTGGTGGAGGACCAGGCGAGCTTGATGGCGCTGGAGAGAAGCCGGGTCTTCCAGGGCCGCTACCACGTCCTGGGCGGGCGGCTCTCCCCCATGGACGGGATCGGACCGGAGCACCTGCACATCCGGGAGTTGGTGGAGCGCGTGCGGAGGGAGGGGGTGGAGGAGGTCGTGCTCGCGACCAATCCCGACGCGGAGGGGGACGCCACCGCGCTCTACGTGAAGCGGTGTCTCGAGGCGACTCCCGCCCGGGTCACCCGCATTGCCCGGGGGGTCCCGATGGGAGGCGATCTCGAGTACGCCGACGCGCTCACGCTGGGCAGGGCCCTGGAGGGGCGGGGGCAGTACTGAAGGGGGCCGGGAACGATGGAATGCATCACGTACAAGGCCGGGTACAAGTACCAGCTCAAAGAGCCCTACGTGGTGGACGTGGCGATCAAGCCGGAGGAAGGCGTCGAGACGGACTACCTCGGCCTGACCACGGACGGGATCCTGACCGTGAAGAAGGGCTATGCCTGGGACGGCCCCTCGGGACCCACCGTGGATACGCTGAACTTCATGCGCGGGTCCCTGGTCCACGACGCGCTGTACCAACTCATGCGCGAAGGCCACCTAGACGGGGGGCGGCACCGGGAGCCGGCGGACCGCCTGCTCCAGAGGCTCTGCAGGGAAGACGGGATGAGCGCCCTTCGGGCGTGGTGGGTCTACCTCGGAGTCCGGTTCGGGGGAGGGCCGTCCGTCGACCCGGCCAACGACAAGCCGCTCCTCCGCGCCCCCGGTGGCTGCCGGTGAGGCGTTCGCCTGGGGATGCCGGCCCCAAAGATCGGCATCCTCCGCCCCGTCCGCCGCGATGAGGACGCAGCTCCTTTCCCTGAAGCCCTGGACGATTCCAGCGACATCCCCTGCCCGGTCCGCGGTGTCGGGGCGCCTTCCGGAGCGGCTCAGGCTGGGCGGCCCACCCCGGGTCGCGGGTTCACGGCAGAATCCATAGCGACGCGCGAAGGTCGGCCCCCAGGTCCGGGAGCGGCTCGCGGCGGGGGTCCTGGGCCGCCAGACGCAGTTCGGGCACCGGGTTCTCGCGGAAGCTCTCGGCCGATGCGACGACCCGTTCCACGCCGTATCCCTTCTTGCGGGCGTAGACCTCGTACTCCCCTCCGAAGAGGGGCTCGTCGCGCGCCTCCTGGGACCCTTCGCCTGCCGTCTTCCGGCGGGAGATCCGGAAGACGCCGTCGTCTCCCGTGAGCGCCTCCGCGGTGTACGGAGACGTCCAGATCTCGGCGCCCGGGAGGGCGTTGCCTTTCGCGTCCACCACCTCCCCCACCAGCACCGTCGGCGTGACCGTGACCGGCACCTCCACGGAGATCTGTGCCGCCTCCCCGGCAGGAATGGTGACCTCCACATCCGAGGCCAGGAGGAAGCGCAGGTCCTTGACCTTGAGGGTGAGCATCGCGGGTTCGGACAGGACCGGGAGGCCCTCGAGTCGGAAACGGCCTTCACTGTCGGTGGCGGGCAGCACGAACCGGTCGAGGACGATGCCGACGCCGGCGAGCGGTACCTCGCGGCTCAGGGACTCGGCCAGGCGCAGTTGTCCCTGGAGCACGGAGCCGCCCTCGGCGGGAAATCCCCGGGTCATGGCGAGGCGGAACAACTCCCGGGCGACGCGGGGACGGTACGCGCTGGCCGGATGGAGGTCGAGAAATTCCCGGTACGCCTCGGGGGAGTTTTCGGCGATGACCCGGGCCGCTGCCTCGCCTTCGCTCTCCAGGCGCAGCCGGTCCCCTTCGGAGACCGAGGTGGAACGCTCGGGAGCCAGCAGGTAGGTGCCACCTTCCAGGGGCTTCGACACGATCGCGAGGCCCTTGCGCCGGAGGGAGGGGTCGAGGACCACGATGCGCTCCCCGGGATGCACGGGGCCGTCGAGTTCGGCGACCACCTGGTCGCCCCGGACGAAGATCACGGAACCCGAGGGCGGGGCCGCGCGGCGGGCCGGCGCTGCGGCCGCGTCCTCGACGACGGGAGCGCCCTTCTGGATCTGCATCGCTCCTCGGGCGTCCACGCTCGCCAGGGAGAGCAACAAGGCCAGGGGAAGGAAGCGGCGGACGGCGGTCGGCATGGTGGCGCTCCTGGTGGGGCGAGGCTGCGGGACGCGGCAGGCGAGATGATCCGACACCGGAGCGGCGGAGGTCAACGGGACTGTCCCGTGTCGCGGCGCTTTGGGGATGCTCGAGGCGGATAGGGACGGCGTTGCGCGCGGACCGGGGAGGTGTGCGCCGGCCTCGAATCGGTGGATGCGGTCTCGTGTACACGCCGCATTGACCCGTCCGACGGCCATCGCTTAGAGTACCGCCCAAACAGCGGTTCGGAGAGAACGCGAGATGACGAGCGGCATCGAGCCCAGACCCGGCAACCCCGTGCTTCGCTACTTCGGTCTCGAAACGGTCGAGCGAGCCCGGGACGTCTTCCTGTGGGCGCTCCCGTTCCTGCTGCTGCTGGGCGCGGGACTCGCGGGACTCTCGTTCGTGGTCCACTGGCTGTTTC
>CAZGRT010000320.1:0-32168 GCA_964528225.1 uncultured Thermodesulfobacteriota bacterium
GGCGGCATCGGCCGGCGTCGCGCGAAGCGCGTCGAGCTTCTTCCCGAGCAGCCCCAGTTTCTCGTCGAAGGACTTCTTGGCCTGGGCGAAGGCGGGGTTGGCTCCTCCGTCGGTCGGGGTGATCCGGGCAACCCGCTCCAGGTCGAGGGAGAGAGTCCTCGCCTCCCCCTCCGTCTCCGCGATGGTGGCCAGCTTCTGCTCCTCCAGGGACGTGCTCTGGGCGACGACGAACGGGCGGGGCGAGGGACGCCCTTCTCGGGCTCGGGTTTGCGCGAGGCACTCCGAGGCGAGGGGACCGAGCCCCGCTGCAACCACCATCAGGACGAGCAGCTTGTTCATCCTGCCTCCTCCCTCTCCTTTTCGCACGCTGGCCCCGCGTCCGGACGCTTCCGCAGGCTCCGCACCCGAGTCCGCAACTGTCGGGGGAGGAGAAGCGCCCCGCAACGCGCACAGGACCTCCACGCCTTGCACGGGGGGTGCATCCCCGAGGGCGACCTTTGGCGCCTGCGCACCCAAGTCGATGGCCAGCAGCACCGGCCAGAAGTCGTCGGAGCGCACGTGCCTCCGGAAGGCGTCCTCGCTCTCCCACTCCTCGGTGTAGCGAACGAGGCCGGCATTGCCCTCGTCCTGGCTCACCCGGCACGAGCGGCACCCGCGCTTCACCCGGGTCGGCTCGACCGCAGACCTCAACAGTCCCAATGCCTGGGGAAGGATGTGTGGATCGAACCGCATCTCGATCGAGCACGTCGTTGGCTTCAGGGTACGGCTCTCCTTCGTTGGAGATGACCCCTGCGCGGATCGTGCCAAGGGACGTTGTTCCGGGAGACATCGCGGGAATGGGGGCAAGTCCAAGGGTCTCCAGGCCCACGGGGGTCTCTCGCGGCGCCCCCCCCAAGGGAAGGGGAGGCGACGACATGCCGCCAATCGTGACGATATGTCGTCGTTTCGCGCTGGCGAGTCGAAGAGGACCGGGCCCGGTTAGGGAGCTATCGCCGGGGGCGTGAGATCCCGAGCTTTCGCAACCGGGAATTGAGGGTGGTGCGAACAAGCCCCAGTTGCTCGGCGGCTCCGCGGGCGCCGCCGATGCGCCATCCGGTGCGCTCCAGGACTTCCAGAATGTGCCGGCGCTCCACGTCCTCGAGCCGAGGCGATCCGGAGGGGGCTGACGGCTCGCCGACGGGCAGCTCGACCTTCAGGGTGTGCCCGTCGCTGAGGATCACGGCCCGTTCGACGACGTTGCGCAGTTCCCGCACGTTGCCCGGCCAGGGGTGGGACTCGAGTGCCGCCATGACCTCCCGGGGGATCGCGTCGATGTTCTTGCCCATCCTGCGGGCGTAGTGCCGCACGAAGTGCCAGACGAGGAGCGGGATGTCCCCGTCCCGACTCCGGAGGGGGGGCACCACGATGGGGAAGACGTTCAGCCGGTAGAAGAGGTCGGCGCGGAACGCCCCCTGACTCACGAGGGTGGCCAGGTCCCGATTGGTCGCCGCGATGACCCGCACGTCCACCCGGATGCATCGGTTGCTGCCCAGGCGCTCGAATCGCCCCTCCTGGAGTACGCGCAGCAGCTTGGCCTGGAGGTCCGGCGAGAGTTCGGCGATCTCGTCCAGGAAGAGAGTGGACCCGTCGGCGGCCTCGAATCGTCCGGCCTGTCGGGTCATGGCCCCGGTATAGGCGCCCCGCTCTCGGCCGAAGAGTTCGCTCTCGACGAGCGGCGCGGGTAGCGCGGCGCAGTTGACCGTGACCATGGGTTTGCCTCGCCGATGGCTCGTCTCGTGGATCCGCTTGGCGAGCAGTTCCTTTCCAGTCCCCGTTTCCCCGCTGATAAGTACCGACGAGTCGACGGGGGCCACTCGGTTGGCATGGGAGATCATCGCCAGCACGGCCTCGCTCTCCCCCACGATCGTGTCGTCGCCTGCTTTGGCCTTAAGTTCGGCGGAGAGGTAGACGTTTTGCCGCTGGAGGTCGTCCTTTAAGCGTCTTGCCTCTTCCAGCGCCTGGAGGAGCGCTTCCTCGGCGCGCTTTTGCTCCGTGATGTCGCGTATGACCCCCAGGCTGCGCAGGACCTGCCCCTGTGCGTCGACATCGAGGGGTCTCACCGCGTGCCCGAACCACCGCTCGCCCCTGCCAGGGTGCTGGTAGCGGTACTGCACTTGCAGGGGTGCGTCAGCTCGGCTCAGCAGGTTGCGGCGCGTCTCCATGACCCGCCCCCGGTCCTCCGGGTGCACGTGGGCGAGCCAGTACTCCAACGTTCGCGTGTCCTCCTCCGCGGGCAGACCGACCAACTCACGAAGACGATCGTCCACCACTACGCGCCCCTGGTCCCAGAAGGCCTCGTAATACCCCATCCCGGCCAGGTCGGCTGCCGCGGCCAGGCGCTCTGCGCTGTCGTGGAGCGCGGTCTCGCCCCGCTTGCGCACGGTGATGTCGAAGGTAACGCCCATGACCTGCTTCCCCGATCCGTCCGGAACTTCCCGAGCGCGTCCCTGCGACGTCAGCCAGCGGAAGGACCCGCCGGGAGAGACGACCCGGTACTCGACGCTCCCCTCCGTGTCTGCTCGGACCACGTCCTCCAGCGCCTGGCGCACCTGCTGGCGGTCTTCGGGATGGATCCGCCGGAGAACGCCTTCCAGGGTGACCTCCTCGTCGGGGGCATAGTCGAAGAACTCGCGGGTCTTGTCCGTCACCCAGTACCGGCCGGTCCCCAGGTCGAGGACCCACAGTCCCATGCTCCCGGACTCCACCGCCAAGCGCACCCGCTCCTCGCTCTCCGCGAGCAGAAGCTCCGTCCGGCGACGTTCGAGCGCATTGACGAAGACCTCCCCCAGGAGGCGCAAGCGCGGCACGTATTCCTTCGGCCAGGTCCTTTCCTCGTGCACGCTGTTCAGCGCGATGATGTGACGGACGCCACCGCCGACCTCGATGGGGATCGACAGGCTCGAGCGCACGCCCATCTCGGTCCAGGTCTGCCGGTCCCTGCCCGCACCCGCGGGCAGTTCTCCCAGGCGGCTCACGAACACGGTCTCGCCGCGCCTCACGAGCCTCTCGTAGCTCCATGGGAAGAGGGCCGCCAGGTTCACCTTCCTGGGGATCGGTACGAGGCCCGGACCGTAGGAGGCGTGGGAGACGTACACGAACTCCCGGTCCTGCTGGACCCGAAGCAGTCCGCACCGGTCCACCCGGAAGAACTCCCTGACGCCCTGCAGCGCACGCTCGACGTGGTCATCCGCCTGATCGGGGGGGAGCGACACGAAACGGGCGGAGAGATCCGAGATGAGAGTCTCGAAATTCAGCCGCGCCTTCGGGTGGCCCCGGGGGCTCCCTGCTGGACTGTGCATCGGGCTACGTCCCTCCGGGAGTGACTGACGAGATTTCGCCATGGCCGAGTTCAGCGAGCATACCAGTACGGCGGGGCGTCGCCAGAGCGGAACCCGCGGAGGAGGACGTCGACGGGCTGTCGGGGCAGTTCTTGTGGTGCATGACAGGCTGGCTGCCCATGGAACGGGGAACTCGTCTCGTGAAATTGGGAGGAGACCGAAGGAAGGAGATCGAGTTCGAGGAACCTACGGACTCGACAGGACGATTCGGAAGCCGAGATAGGCGCTGCTGACTCCCGGTGGATACGCGAGTCGAAAAGCGGCCCGGCAGTCGCGGGTGGGGTTGTCCCAACTCCCCCCCCCGCAGCACGCGCTGGCTTCCGGTGGGGGGGCTGTCAAGGGCCCTGGGGGTCTTGGGTTTCGCTCGTGTCGCAATACCCGGGGCGGTACCAGTCCTGGCACGACTCCCAGACGTTGCCGGACAGGTCGTAGAGGCCCAGTGCGTTCGGCAAGCGTGATCCGACCGGGTGGGCCCCTCCCCTGCTGTTCGCGACATACCAGGCTCACGCCGCGGCGAGTCGGCGTTCTCGGTGAAACACGTACAAACCGCTGGCGATCACGACCCCCGCCCCGGCGAAGGTCCAGGCGTCGGGCAGTTGCCGGAAGACCAGGTAGCCTGCCGCCGTGCTGGTGACGATGGTGAAGTAGTTGAACGGGGCGAGCAGGCTCGCCTCCGCGTAGCGAAAGGCTCGGATGAGGAGGAGGTGTCCCGTGCCCCCGAAGACGCCGAGCAGCCCCATGAGAGCCCAGTCCCCGGGCGTCGGCCAGACCCAGAAGAAGGGCACCACCAGGGACGTGACGGCTGCCCCGACCGCCGCGGTGTAGAAGAGGGTCGTGACCGTGTGGTCGGTGCTCGAGAGCCCGCGGGTCGCCACCTGGTAGCAGGCGTAGCAGAAGGCCATGCCGAGGGGCAGGACGGCCGCCCAGTGCATGACCCCCATCCCCGGTCGCGTGATGATCAGGACCCCGAGGAACCCGGCGCCGACCCCGGCCCACCGTCTGGGTCCCACCCGTTCTCCGAGGATCGGCACGGACAGGGCGGTGACGACCAACGGCGACACGAAGCCGATCGATGCGGCTTCGACCAGCTGAAGGTACTTGAGCGACGAGAAGAAGAACGTGGTGGCGAGGAGCAGGAAGAGCGAGCGGACGACCTGGAGCCCGAAGCGCTTCGTGCGCAGTCGGGGAGCTCCCCCCAGGAAGGGGAGAGCCAGGACCAGCAAGACGGTGTGAAAGACGTACCGCGCCCAGACGATCTCCGCGACGGGCAGGCTCCGGGTGAGGTGCTTGGCCGTGGTGTCGAGGCACGTGAAGGTCGTGACCGTCAGGAGCAGCAGGGCGATCCCGAGGCCCGGACGGTCGGAGGGGTCGGCCCTGGAGGCGGTCATGGGGTTGGCTCGCGGCAAAGGGAGGAACGGGGGCGGGGCTTCGGCGGCGTCTATAGCAGGGCGGTCGCGGGAACTCAAGCCGCAGAGAGACCTTCGAGGCGCGCCCCACAGCCCTCGCGAGTGCACCCGGAACCGCGCACCCCTGTCTGCAGAGCCGGGGCGCCCCCTCGCAACCCGGGTTTCGTCTGGTAGGTTCCTAGGCACTCTACCCCTGCGTGCCGGAGCCGAGGTCGACGGGTTTTCGGCGGCGGGAGGGGGGGCGGGGGCGGACCGGGGGTGCCCGCCGCACCCCGCGGGCGAGCCAGGCAAGGAGGGGCGTCATGAAGCTCCGCTTTCTGGGGGGAGCCGGGACTGTGACGGGGAGCCGCTTTCACCTATCGGCGGACGGCGTCCAATGCCTGGTGGACTGCGGGCTTCACCAGGGCCCGGACGCCGAGGATCTCAACCGTGGCCCCTTCGGCTTCTCGCCCCGCGCCCTGGATCTCGTGCTTCTGACCCACGCGCACATCGACCACTCGGGGCTCCTGCCCAGGCTCGTCGGTGAGGGGTTCCGCGGCAAGATCCTGACCACGGCCGCCACGGCCGACCTCCTGGAGGTGATGCTCCGCGATTCCGCCCGCATCCAGGAGAAGGACGCCGAGTGGTCGACCCGCCGGGCACGCCGGTCGGGCGACGACACGGTGCACCGTCCCCTCTACACGGAGGGAGATGCGGAGGCGGTCTTCCCCCTGATCCGGCGGCAGCGGTACGGAACGACGGTCGATCTCGGCGGTGGGCTCGAGTGCCGCTTCGTGGATGCCGGGCACATCCTCGGCTCCGCGTCTATCGAACTCTGGTACCCGGGGCCGTCGGGGAAGCGCAAGGTCGTGTTCTCGGGCGACCTGGGCAAGCGGGACAATCCCATCGTGCGGGATCCCCAGACGGTGGCGTCGGCGGACTGCGTCGTGGTGGAGTCGACCTACGGGGATCGGCTGCACAAGAGCCTGGAAGAGAGCGTCGACGAACTGGCCGCCGCCGTTCGGGAGACGCTGGATAGGGGCGGAAACGTTCTGATCCCCGCCTTCGCCGTGGGGAGGACCCAGGACATCGTATACCTGCTGAACAAATTGGTGCGCGAGCGGCGTCTCCCCCGCATCGACGTTTACGTGGACAGCCCCCTGGCACGAGAGGCCACCGCGGTCTACCTCGCGCACCCCGAGACCTTCGACGAGGAAGCCCGCCGGCTGTTCGGCGGCCGAACCGGTGCGTCCCTGCGCCTCCACTTCACGGCGTCGGTCGAGCAGTCCCAGGCCATCAACCGGATCCAGTCGGGCGCGGTCATCCTGGCCGGCAGCGGTATGTGTGAAGGGGGCAGGATCCGGCACCACCTGAAGCACAGCCTGTGGCGTCCGGAGTGCAGCGTGATCTTCGTCGGCTATCAGGCAGAGGGCACGTTGGGGAGGAGAATCGTCAACCGCGCCCCCGCGGTGCGCATCCTGGGCCAGGAGATCGCGGTGCGCGCCCGGGTGTACACCATCGGGGGGTTCTCCGCCCACGCCGACCAGCGGGAGTTGGCCGACTGGGTCGCGGCGTTCGCCACCCGTCCCGAGGTCTTCGTCGTCCACGGGGAACCCGGAGCCTCCACTGCCCTCGCACGCGTCGTGCACGAGCGGACGGGGTTCGTCACCCGCGTTCCCGCCGCAGGTGAAGAGGTCGAACTCTAGCGAGGGCGCCCCGGCCGGTTGCGAAGGGTGGCCGTTTCGGGGACCCCGAGGGCCCGCGTCCGGTCGGCGGTTCGTCGGGGTGGCGAATCCTGGTCGCGGTGATCGACTTTACATCTCGAGGAACCCCGGTAGGTTCACTGCGGGGGACTCGGAGATTCTGGCCGACCCGGTCCCGGCTGCCCGTGGAGTGTCCACGGGGGCGCGGCACGCGGGCGAAAAGCCCGAAGAGGAGGGCACCATGGCAGACAGCGTGTACCGGATCATCGATGTGGTGGGGACGAGCACCAAGTCGTGGGAGGAAGCCGCGAAGAAGGCCGTCGAGACGGCGAGCGGCACGTTGCGCGACCTCCGGGTGGCCGAGGTGCAGAAGCTGGACATGAAGGTGGAAGACGGAAAGGTGGTCGCCTACCGCGCGCGGGTCAGCCTCTCGTTCAAGTACGAGGCGTGAGCGCGACTCCCCGGAACGCCCGGGTCGCGACGTACCCGATGGTTCCGCCGGTTTACCCGTTCGTGGTCTAGACAGCGGGACCTTCGGCTGCTTTTCTGTGCTTCACCCGAAGGGTTGCGGGACGTTGCTCCGAGGCCCGGCCAGGTGTGCGAGACGAGGACCTGGCCCAGGCGGGCGATGCCGAGAAAGCCTCGGAGGAGAGGGCCCCTGCGGGATCACCCCCCGAGGGGCCGAGTCGCGTCTAGCCTCCGGCGCCTCGCTGTGGTCCGGGCCGGTGGGCTCCCCTGGACTCCCGCGCCCGGCACGCCGACCCCGCGCGCAGTGACCCCCTGCACAACCCGATGGAGCCATGCCGGCAAAGGAAGGGAGATGCCATGAAAGCACTCGTCGTGACCGTCTACATCAAGACCGAGCACCGGAAGGCGTTCGTCGAGGAGATGCTGAAAGACGCGGCCGGCTCGGAAAGGAACGAGCCGGGCTGCCTCATGTTCAACGTGGCGCAGGACGAGGACGACCCCGACGTGCTGCGCCTGTTCGAGGTCTACCGGGACGACCGGGCCGTCGACGCCCACACGAAGACGCCCCACTTCCTGCGCTGGGTCGAGGCCACGAAGGCCTGGCACGCCAAGCCCTTCGAGGTCGTCAAGTGCAGCACGCTCTACCCGCCCGAGGGCGCGTGGGAAAAGCGCCCGGCGCCCTGAGGGATTCGACGGGCGGACCGGAGGCCCAGGCCGCGGGGCGCCCGCTTTCCGGGGCTGGCAATCCTCGCTTGGCGGCCGCCCCCTGCGAGGAGTCTCGTTCCCGAGACCGACTTGCGGTCGCGCGGTTTCCCCCGCCGGGGCTGCCCCCAGCGGGGGCTTGACGACGCGTTTCGGCCGTGGGATACGGACTGCGCTTCGGTTGCGTTCGAAAGGGAAGGGGGATGCGAAGATGAGGCTCCCAACGCCGGCCCTGCTGGTCCTGGCACTGTCGGCCGTCTTCGCAACCGGCGAGTGTCTCGCGAAGCCCGACACGGTGTTCGATGGGGGGATCACCTACGTGGCCCCCGCGGAGAACGACGACGGCGACGTGGACACGGAGGTGCAGCGCACCCTGGCGTGGGCGAAGGGGATGTACGGCTTTCCTGCGGGGGAGAGTCTCCACCTGATCTTCGGCCTCGAGTACACCGGCCAGTTCGTGGATTACGACGACTTCGCCGCGGTTCCGGGTCCCGCGGGGCTCATCCGGGAGGGCGACCTGCCCGAGGAACTGCACGCCCTCGACTTCGTGGCCGGGCTCGTCTGGAGTGTGTCCGAGGACTGGACGGCGATCCTCCAGTTCCGCCCGGGAATCCACAGCGACTTCGAGGACGTCAGCAGCGACGACTGGGTGTACGCCGGCATGGGGCTCGCCGTGCGAGGCTTCGGAGAAAACCCGCGCAACCGCATCGGCGTGGGCGCCTACCTGGGCGACGCCCTGGGCCGGATCCAGGCGCTGCCGCTGGTGCGCCTCTATTGGTACCCGAGCGAGAAATGGTTCGTGGAGGCGACCCTCCCCCTCGAACTGGACGCGGGGTATCGCGTGTCGAAGGCCCTCAGCTTCGGGTTCGAGGGCGCCCTGCGGGGGTACCAATACCGGCTCACGGAGGACGCTCCCCGGGACGACGCCGTCCTGCGCTACAGCGAGGTGCGGGCGGGCCTGTTCGCCGACTACGGTTTCTGGAAGAATCTGCACCTCCGCCTGAGCGCCGGTGCCGCCCTCGCCCAGACCTTCGAACTGCGCGACGACGACAACGACGACAAGCTGGCGGACGGGGACTACGAGAACGCAGGGTACCTCTCGGTGAACCTGTACTACGCCCTCTGATCGTGGGACGGGGCACGTGTCCGGAAGGAGTCCCGACACGAGGGGCGAAGCCCCGCTCCGAGGGGTTTCGTCCGCGGCCGGTCCCCGGAGCGGAAGGGGAGGTTCCGTGGCTCGAGTGAAATTCGTCGTGCTGGTGGCCGGCCTGGCGCTGCTGTCCGTCGGTTTCGCGGGGGCCCAAGCCAAACCGCAATCCCAAGCCGAGCGTCCCGTCCTGGAGGCGGCTTCCCCCATGGCTCCGGAGCCGGCCCCGGTGCTCGTGTGGGGCCGGCCGGTGGCCGTCTTTCGCGTACCGTACGACGAAAGGACCCCCGCCGAACGGGCCGCCGGCGCGGCGGCCCGCGTCGAGGCATTGGACCCGTCGAGGCGGGAAGAGTTCCGGTTCCTCCCGGTTGCGTCAGGGGGCAAGGTGGCGGGCGTTCTCGTGGGGACCAAGAGCGAGGCTCTCTTCGGACTGCTCCCGGGGGACCTCGACCCTGCTTCCGGCGAGACCCTGGAGGAGGCCGCGGGCAAGGCGGTGGAGGCACTCCGGGCCGTGTTCGCGGCCCGCGCCGACGAACTGCGCTGGCCGATCATCCTGCGCGGCCTGGGCCTCTCGGTCGGCGCTACGCTGCTCTACGCGCTCGTCCTGTGGCTCGTGGTGCGCCTGCGCCGGGTCGCGGTCGGCCGCATCGAGAAGGCGATCGCCGAGTCACACCGGAAGTTCACCGTGGCCGGGATCAACCTCGTTCCCGTTCTGCTCGGCATCGAGAGGGCGGCGGCCAAGCTCTCGGCCTTCGCAGGGGGCGCGGTGGCTACCTACCTTTGGCTCACCTTCTGCTTGCACCAGTTCTTCTACACCCGGCCGTGGGGCCAGCGGCTGGGGGCGTTCTTCATCGAACTCCTGCAGGAGTTCCTGCTCGGGGCGGTCGGCGCCGTGCCCGGGCTGTTCGCGGTGCTCGTCATCTTCTGGATCACGCGGGTGGTTTCGGCGGGTGTGGGGCGCTTCTTCGACAGCGTGGAGCACGGGTACCTCTCGGTCCCGTGGCTCGCTCCCGACAGCGCCCGGGCCTCGCGGCGCATCATCGTGGTGGCGATCTGGATGTTCTCCCTCACCGTCGCCTACCCCTACATCCCCGGCTCCGGGAGCGAGGCCTTCAAGGGCATCAGCGTGTTCGCGGGGCTCATGCTCCCCCTCGGCTCGAGCGGGTTCGTGAACCACATCATGAGCGGCCTGGTCATCGCGTACTCGGGTGCCTTGCGGAAAGGGGACTACGTGACGGTGGGCGGCGTCGAAGGCACCGTGGACGAGGTGGGCGCCCTGAGCACCAAGATCTCGACACCGAAGCGGGAGTGGATCACGATCCCCAACGGGGTCATTGTGGGGGCGAGCATCACGAACTATTCGCGCCTCTCGGCAGGGGCCGGCGCGATGGTCTCGACGGGCGTGACGATCGGGTACGACGCGCCCTGGCGGCAGGTCCACGCGCTCCTCCTCCTCGCAGCGGAGCGCACGGCAGGCATCCGGGCGGAGCCGAAGGCCTTCGTTCTCCAGAGAGCGCTCTCGGACTTCTACGTGGAGTACGAACTGCGCTTCCACATCGACCGGCCGGAGGCCCGGGTGCGGGTGCTCTCCGAACTCCACGCCGCCATCCAGGACGCCTTCAACGAGGCGGGCGTGCAGATCATGTCCCCGAACTTCGAGGCGCAGCCCGACATCCCGGTGCTCGTGCCGAAGGACAAGTGGTACGCCCCGGAGACGCCTCCCGGAAAGCGGGAGGCCGGGTGAGTCGACCGCGCGCGACCCGGGCACGAGGAGCCTTTCGATGAGACGGACCCGCCGCACCGGACGCCTCGGCCGCACGTTGCTCGGCTTCGTCTACACGCTTGTGCTGCTGGTGGCGGTGGTCTGGGCGTGCGCCGCGCTGTGGTTCGACGGGCCCCGGGTGCGCTGGCTCGCCGGCGCTCTGGCCGCCGGTTTCGCGGCCCTGTGCCTGGGAGGGTTGTTCTCGGTCAGGCCGTACCGGCGGGCCCTGGTGATCGTGACCGTGGCGTTCGGGATCGTCCTCGCATGGTGGCTCTCCATCCCGCCGAGCAACGAGCGCGACTGGCTCCCCGACGTCGCGCGGGCGCCCACCGCCGAGGTCGAGGGCAGCCGGGTCACGGTGCACAACGTTCGCAACTTCGCGTACCGCAGCGAGACCGACTACACGGAGAATTGGGAGACGCGCACCTACGACCTGGACCAGCTTCGAGGGGTGGACCTGTTCCTGTGCTTCTGGGGGCCGACGGAGATCGCGCACACGATCGCGAGCTGGGAGTTCGCCGACGGTTCCCATCTGGCGGTCTCGATCGAGACCCGAAAGGAGAAGGGGGAGGCCTACTCGGCGGTGCTCGGTTTCTTCCGGCAGTTCGAGGTGTACTACGTGGTCGCGGACGAGCGCGACGTGGTGGCGCTGCGGACGAACCACCGGGGGGAGACGGTCTACCTGTACCGGCTGCGCACGCCCCCGGAAAAGGCCAGGAAGATCCTGCTGGACTACCTGCGCGAGATCAACGAACTGGCCGAGCGCCCCCGCTGGTACAACGCGCTGACCCACAATTGCACCACGGCCATCCGGTACCACGCGAGGCAGGTGGGGATGGCGCGGCCCCTGGATTGGCGCCTGCTCGCCAACGGGCACCTGCCGGAGCTCGGCTACGAGCGGGGGACCCTCGACACGAGCCTGCCCCTCGAGGAGTTGCGCCGCCGCGGCGACATCACGGAGCGCGCGAAGGCCGCCGAAGGGACTCCCGACTTCTCGCTCCGCATCCGCGAAGGGGTGCCGGGCAGGCCGTAGGAGGGGCAGCGTGGGGC
Source organism: uncultured Thermodesulfobacteriota bacterium (assembly GCA_964528225.1). Classification (GTDB taxonomy): domain Bacteria; phylum Desulfobacterota; class Deferrisomatia; order Deferrisomatales; family JACRMM01; genus CAZGRT01. The sequence continues at coordinate 11,595 of CAZGRT010000320.1, forward strand.
AGCGGATCCTGGTATTCCAGCGGGACGGGATGGGGGAGGGGAAGGTGCGGGCGGTGGCGCGCCTGCGGCCCGACCTCGACCTGCAGGTGGTCGACGTGGACGGTCCCTTCCCCGCCATCGTGGACCACCCCGAGGAGCACTTCCCGCCGGACCTGGCGGACCGGCTTCGGACGGCCGACCTGGTCCTGGACCACCTGTACCACCCGGATCTCACGGGCCACCTGATCGACCGGTGCGATGAGGCCGGCGTGCCCGTGGTCGCCTCCGGCCGGAAGCTGCCCCGGGCCCACACGCCGATCACCTGCTGCACCCTGGGGCGGATCGAGGACGCCGGGGAGTACGGGAAGACCTTCGGTGCTCCGGAGTTCGAGGTGGAGGTGGTGGACGGCAAGGTGTCGGCCATCCGGGTGCTGCGGGGGGCGCCGTGCGAGGCCACCTGGAAGGCGGCCGAGAAGGTCGTGGGCCTGCCCGTGGAGGAGGCGGCGACCCGCATCGGCCTGGAGGTGCAGTTCCACTGCTACGCCAAGGCGAACCCGAACGTCTTCCTCACCAACCCGCTCCACGTCGCCGGCGAGGTCCACGGGGCCGCCTTGAAGAAGGCGCTCAAAGCGCCCGCCGCGAGGCGGCGGGCCTGAACCTCAGCGCTGGCGCTCCTCGGCTTCCAGGCCGCGGTCCTTCATGCAGGCCCCCAGCTTGGCTGCGCTGGCCGCCTCGATGTGGATGAGGAGGTCCCTCTCGTCTCCCCGCCGGCTCGACAGGTAGGCGGCGTTGAGGACCTGGTGCCCGAGTTGTCCCACGCACTCCAGGGCCGCCACCATCTTCTCGGGCGACGAGCAGTGACGCACGATCACCCGGGAGCCCGCCTCGCCGATTCCGAGGAGCGGGTTGAGCACCAAGTAGAAGAAGTCGTTCGTGGTGAGGATGCCGATCACCCGGCCGTCCTCGACCACCGGAAGACACCCCACCCGCTTCTCCTGGGCAAGCCGCACGGCGTTCTCCACGGTCATGTCGGGGCTCACCGTGATGGTGTCGCGCTGCATGATCTCCTTCACCGTGAGCTTGGCGAACAGGTAGTGGATCTCGTGCAGGCTCAGGCTCGTGGCCATGGAAGGGGAGGCGCGCAGGACGCGGTCCTTGGTGACGATCCCCACCAGCCGCCCCTGATCGACCACCGGCAGGCGCTCGATCTTCTTCTCCTTCATCACCTTGGCGGCCTCGAGGACCGGGGTGTCGGTCGAGATCGTGACGACGGGGCTCGTCATGATGTGGCGCACGCGCATGGCATTCCTCCTGAAAGCGAGACGAGTCGCGAAAGGTCAGGCCCGATCCGGGCCCCGGGGCCGGCCATGTTAGCCGAGTTCTCCGCGCCGTCCAATGGGGGCGGCACGGGCCCGCCGCGGCCGGTCAGTGGAACTCGGCGCCCACATCGCTCCAGACGAGGTGGTACTTCACGTACCGGTCGACCACGTCGTCCTTGTGGCAGGTCGCGCAGACGCTGCGCTCCACGATCTTGGGGTCGCGGATGCGCAGGAAGCGGGTCGGCACGTTGGGGCCGAGCGCGCCGAAGCCGGGTTTGACGAAGGCGCCCATCGGGCTCCACTGGTGCGGCTCGTGACAGCTCGCGCACTGCAGCGTGCCGTGGGGCCCCCAGCCATCGTCCGACTCGAACAGGGGGATGATCGGCTCCTTGCCGGTTCGGAGCGACCACTCGTCCATGAGGGTCATGGGCCACTGCAGGTAGATCGTCCCCCGGGGCGTCCTCTGCGGCTCCGCATCCTTCATGTGGTGCTGGAGCAGGACGAATTCGCTCTGGACCGGGCCCCCCTGGCGGTGGCACGAGCGGCACAGGTTGTTTGGGCGGTAGGGACCCTCGGCGGGAGGCAGGGCCCACAGCCCCTCCTGGGTCCAGGCGCCGTGGGGCGTGTGGCACGGCCCGCACGGACCGATCCGGCTCGCCCCTCGCAGTGCCGGTGCCACCTCGTGGGGCGTCGAGCGGACCGCTCCCTGGTCGGCGTGACACGTGGTGCACAGGGTGCCGTCGCCCGGCTCCTTGCGGAGCAGGGCGGGGCGCGTCTTGCGGTCTCCCGCCAGGACCCCGTGGATGTCGTGGCACGTGGCGCAGGCGATCAGCCGTCCGGGCCGGTTGCCGAGCGCGTCGTAGAGGGGGAGGTCGGAGGGCTTCATCCCAGCGGCCAGGGAGACCTCCACGGGGTGGGAGAACGCCGGCCCGCTGCGCTCCCGCTTCGGCCCCGGTTCGTCGTGGCACGGGGTGCACTTCCGCTGGTTCCATCCCCCCTTGCCTTCCGACCGCAGGGTCCAGAGGGGAGGTTCGCCCTCCTTGGAGTGCACGGGGTGGCACCCCCCGCACACGCCCTTCTCTCCCCGTTGCCGCGGGTCGTGCCCGGTCCCGAGGATCGACTCCTTGTCTCCGTGGCACACGAGGCACAGCCGCGGTTCGTCGGCATTGTCGACCCGCAGGACCGTACCGCCCGCGCCCTGGTGAACGTCGTGGCACGTGGGACAGGTGATGAATCCGAAGGCGTTCCGCCCCCCGGAGCGGTCGAAGAGGGGCAGGCGTCCCTCCAGGCCCTTCCATGCGGGAGCGCCGTCCGGGGAGTGGGCGTGGATCGCATTCTGCCCCGGGTGGCAGGGCCTGCAGTTCGCCCCGGCCGGATCGGCTTCTTCCGGGTCGTTGGCTTGGTGGGGCGGGTGGCACGAGGCGCAGACCTCGTCGCCCCCCTTCCCGCCGTGGGGGCCCTTGCGGACCTCGGTCTTCCCGGAGTGGCACGCCGCGCAAGTGGCGTCCGGAGAGGTCTGCCGGAGCAGCCTGGGGTTCCCTCCGTGGGGGTCGTGGCAGGTGGGGCAGGCCAGGGCGCCTCCGGGAACCCGGCGGCCCTCCGGGTCGAAGAGGGGGAACGGGCCGCCGCCGTACCGGATGTCGGGTGCGTGGATGGTGGCGACCTGCCCCTCGTGACAGGTCTTCGTGCAGCTGCGGGAGGCGGGGGTGTCGCCATGGAGTTCATGACACGCCGCGCAGTCGGGGACCCCCCCGTGGCCGCTTCCCCCCCCGTTGGCGGGGTGGCACTCGACGCAGCCCGGAGGTGCCTGGGAGCGCTCTCCGTGGGCCGTATGGCACGAGCCGCAGGTCAGGGCCGAGCGTGCGCCCCCGCTCAGCGGGTCCCCCAGGGCCTTGCGCTGGCCGTCCTCCAGCCAGACCCCGATGGGGTGGGTGCCGGCCTTGATCCCCTTTGCACCGTAGGGGTTGGGTCCCTCGTGGCAGTACAGGCAGAGCAGCCCTCCCGACATGATCAGCAGGGGCGATGCCCGAGCCCCGTGCACGGGGTGGCACGTCGTGCAGGTCAGCTCCCCGGCGGGGCCCGTGGAGAGCCCCCGCGCCGCGAGGAGTTCGGGGTTCTTGGAGTCCAGCCGCGCGGTGGGGCGGTGGGGTCCGACGATCCCCGCGTGACAGGGCTGGCACAGAAGCCCCCCCGCGAGCGGCATCCGGAGAAGCGGTCCGGGGGCTCCGTCCAGGAGCACCGGCTGGTGGATGCTGTGGCACTCGGAGCAGGCCGGGGTCACGGCCTGGTGGTCGCTCGGGCCGGCATGGTCGGTGTGGCAGGGGAGGCACGGTCCCTTGGGGCCGCCGGCCAGGAGGAGCGGGGTTTCCCCGTGGGGCGTGTGGCAGGAGGCGCAGCCCTGGGGCTTTGCCGAGGCCGTCTGTCCCTTCACGCGAAGCGCTCCGTGACACGCCCGGCAGAGGTCGTCCCGGTCGGGGCCGTAGGCGGCCGCCAGGAGATGGTCGCCGCGGGCTCCGTGGGGGGAGTGGCACGTCTGGCAGACGACCTCCCCGCCCGGGCCCATCCGGCCCCCGAGCTTCTCGATGGAGCGCACCATCGCCTCGTTCGGGGCCATGCCCAGGTGCCGATCCCTCCGGCCGGTGTGACAGGCGGCGCAGGGTGCGCTGCCGTCGGGCTTCGCGCGCAGCCACTGGCGCGACCCCGGACCGTCGCCGTGGGGCGTGTGGCACGTGCCGCACTCCATGCGGTTGTTCCCGTAGAGGGGGTAGTCCTTCGGAAGGGGCCGGCTGACGGGGAGCCCTGCGGGGTGCTGGCCCCCCCGGGCGAGCCGCTCCCGGCTGTCGACGACGGATCCGTTGTGGCACGAGAGGCAGACGAACGCCTGGGCCGACTCGCTCCCGAGGATCACGCCGGGGGTCTGCGAGAGGACCTCGTAGGTGGCGCGGTCCCGCGACGGATGGCACAGGATGCACGGCAGGTCCGCCACGTCGGCGGTGCCGAACGCCGCCGCGGGCGCCAGAACGAACAGGAGCAGCGCGAGGATCATCCGGTTCCCGGCATCTCCCGCTTGAACAGGAGGAAGGCTCCCCGGACCTCGCCCTGGGGCGTCGTGTACGGGATGGAAGAGACCAGCTCCCACCCCTCCACCCCCGCGTTCTTCGCGCGGGAGAGATCGAGCCCCTCCTTGGGCAGCCCTCCGAAAGGCTCCGGATTCGGGATGAAGATCTGCCCGTATTCCCATCGCTTCATGATCCGTCCGCCTCCACGCGCTTCACCCTTCCCGTCTGGCCTTCGAGTACCCAGAGGGCGCCGTCCCACCAGAGGAGGCGCAGCGGGTCGGTGAAGCGCAGCTTGGGCCCCGGCGGCCTCGAACCCGGGGTCGACCCGAGGGCGGGCAGGGGCACGATGAGACCGGTGACCCCGTCGCTGACCCACACGCGCCCCGACGCGTCCACCGCGACGCCGGTTGGACGGGTCACCCCGGTGCCCTCCAACGGCAGGCTGCCGAGCAGCGAGCCTGCGGCGCTGAAGGACAGTACGGCGGGCCCCAGAGGGTCGGTCACGAAGGCCTCCCCGGTCGCGCCGAGGGTGACGGAGAAGGGAGCCCTGGCCAACCCCGAGAGGTCGACTCGGCCGAGGAGCGCCCCGTCGTAGGCATAGAGCAGGAGTCGAGGCGGTTTCCGGTCGAGAATCCAGACGACGCCGAGTCGAGCCGCCAGGTCCACCGGCACCGAGGGTAGGGAGTCCCCCTTGAGGGGCCGAGCCTCGGGGTCTCGCCCGTCCCGAAAGGAGACGAGGGTGAACGGCGCCCTGCCGTCGAGCACCCAGAGGGTACCCGTCTCGTCTGCGTCGAGGGCCGAGGGGTCCTTGAGGAGCGGCAGGGCGCTCAGGCGGGAGCGTCCCTTCGCCGCCACGACGCGTCGCTGCCGGTCTTCGAGCACGAAGAGGGTCCGGTCCGATGCCGCGGCTACGGCGAAGGGGGCCTGGAACCCGGGGAACTCGGCTTCCCGCTGCCTCGATTCCTGGGCCCATCCCAATGCGGCGCCCACCAGGAGGGCCGCGGCGGCTCCCCACCACCACCCGGCTCTCACGGGAGCCCTCCCGGGAGCCAACGGAGGACCGCCAGGTCTTCCAGCACGCGGCGCCGGTAGGGGTCGTACAGGCCGTCGCCCTTGAGCAGGGCGCTCCCCCGACGGTGGCAGTCGGCGCAAGGGGGGCCTGCGTTGCGGAAGGAGGCCCCCTCGCCCGGGGCCAGGGCCCGCAGCCACGCCGATCCGACGCGCCGCGCCGAGTAGAGGCGCCCCCCGGGAGCCTGGGGGAGGGTCTGGTCCGTGACCACCTCGTCCCCGCGGAAGCGGCGAACCTGCAGGCCGGTCCCCGTCAGGTGGCACACCCCGCAGTCCAAGTGCTCCTGGTGGAGGTTCAGGAAGGCCCGTACCGTGCGGTTGCGGGTGTGGGGCGTGGGGCCGTGGCACGAAGCACAGTGGGCGGGCCCCTCGCGAACGCCGGCGGCCGCCCGCTCGAAGGTATGGTAGGGAGGTTTCGCCTCGACGGTCGCCGGCGCCACGCTCGCGGGGGGCGGCGCGGCCGGCCGGCCCACACGGTAGTACAGCCACCCTGCCCCCATGGCCGCCGCCAGGAGGAGGATGCTCGCGAGCCTCCGAAGCGCTGCGCTACCCATCCCTGTTTCTCCGGAGCTCGTCGAGCAGGTCTCGTGCGCGCCCCGCAACCGGGCTGAAGGGATCCTGCTCGAGGAACCTCTCCAGCGCCTCGGACGCGCTGTCCCTCTCGCCCTGCCGGGCCCGCGCGACCCCGAGGTTATAGAGGGCCTGGGAGTATCCCGGGTAGAGGCGCAGCGCCTCCTCGTAGGCGCTGGCCGCCTCCCCGTAGCGGCCTTCCCGGGCCGCTCGGTTGCCCTCCTCCAGGAGGGACTGCACCGAGGGGGATTCGGGCTCCTCGACCCCTTCGGGGAGGACCTCGGCGGTGATCTCCCGGGCCCAGCCCGGCCACATCGCCTCCAGCCGCCCCCACGGGACCTTCCCCGTGATCCACGCGCCGTTCCAGTACAGCGCGGCGGGTTGGAGGTGGGCGAAGTACACGTGCCAGAGCAGGAAGGGGATCGTCAGCAGCCCGAGCGCGGCGTGGAACTCGGAGGCGCTCACCAGTCCGCCGGCCCCGAGCCAGCCTGCGGCAGCCCCGGGATGGGATACCACCCACCCGGTGGTGCAGAGCAGGGGGAGAGCGAGTTGGAACGCCCCGTAGGGGGTGCGTTCCCGATAGGAGTACCGGCCCCGGCCCGCTTCCGGCGCGTCGGGCCCGACGCCCTCCCGCAGATCCTCCCACGCCTCCCGGAGGTCGGAGGGGCGCGGCACGAGGTCCCACGGGTTCCTCCCGTCGAGCCAGGCGAGACAGACCCGGACGAGGTGGAGGCCCCACGCCGCCAGGGCCAGCGAGGCCAGGGCCCCGTGGGCGAACCCGGCGGCGGGCACGCTCACGCCGAACCACTCGGCCGTGCCCGGGAAGCGAAGGAGCGGGCCGGTGAAAAGGGCCCCCAGACCCCCGACGACCGCCCCGAGGTGGAGCCAGCGGTCGACGGGGTCCAGCACTTCCACGTGGGACGGGGTCGTCATGGCCTCGCTCGGACGGAGTGGAGGAGCAGGAAGCCCGCCAGCAGCCCCCCCAGGGCGAGCGCCACGGGGCCGGCGGCACCCCAGGGCTCGGGGGCGCCCTCGCGCCCGTGGGAGAAGAGCCGCGAGAACTGGGCGCCGCTGCCCGGATGGCACGGGCTCTGGCCACAGTTCCTCCGGGCGTCCTCGCCGGCTCCGATGCCGTGGGCTCCGTGACAGGCGACACACCCGGGAACCCGTGCGGGGTCTTGGGCGGAGGCGTGGGCTCGCCGGCCGAACGCTCCGGGACCGGCCGGGAACACGGTGTCGGCAAGTGCGAGGGTTCCGTGGCACCCCCGGCAGCGGTCGTCCACCTCCCGCCCCCGGGGCGCGGCTCCGCCGCCGTGACACGCCGCGCAGCCCGGCGAAGCGACCCCGGCATGGGCTCCGGGTGCCTCGGCCGCGGCGATCTCCTCGTGGCTCGCCCCGGCGACGTGGCACGGCAGGTCGCAACGGTTTTCTCGACGCGCCGTGTGCGGAAAGGCGTCATAGCCCTTGTGGCAGTCGGAGCAGGCGAGCCGCCCGTGCACGCCGTTCTCGAAGACCTCGCGGTGCACCCAGAGGGGACGGCCCTCGAGCCCGAGGCCGAGGAGTCCGTGGCACTCCAGGCAGGGATCCTGGGCGGCCCCGGTCGTCGCGAATCCCAGGGCCGCGAGGAGCACCGCCGAGAGGAACAGGAGCGCTCCCCTCCGGCGGCGGGGCGCGGGCCCGTCCAGGAGGGCGGGGCTGGGGCGGGGGAAGGACACGGTCACGGTCTCACTCGATCTCGAAAAGCACGTCCACGTGGACTTCCGCCTCCACGGAGTCGAAGGGCCACTCGTCCACGCTGCTCGTCACCGCTTCCACGAAGGGGCCGTAGAGGGCCAGGGCTTCCTTGGTGTCGGGGGTCTTGATCTGCCGCCGCACCACCCGCCCGCGTCCGTCGGTCCAGACGCGGTAATACACCCGGCAGATACCGGCCTGGAGTTGGGCGCGATGAAAGCGCAGGTCCGGGTACCCGACGGCGGGGTGGGCCGAGTCCATCGAGGTGGGGGGGTAGGAGACGACCTTCATCCGGATCCGGGGATCCAGGAAGCCCGCCTCGCCCCGATCCTCCCCCTGTCCCTGCCGCCCCCTGGCCTCGGCCGCCAGCGCGGCCTCCCTCGCGGCCTCCGCGTTCAGCGCATGGTGCCGCGACTCGAGTTCGGCGAAGACCGCCGACCACTCGTCCGGACCGGCCGGGGCCGTGCGGCCGGGGTCCGGGGTCTTGGGCGGGGTGCCGCCCGTGGCCTGGCCCACCTCGGTGCGGACCGGTTCGGGCAGGCCCGGGCGTTGGATGTCGGCGCTCCCGACCTGCGGGGCGGTCGGCGCGGGCCTCGGCATCGGTGCGGGTGCCGGCGACGGGGCCGGGGCGGCCGGGGCCGCCTCCCTGCGTGGCGGAGGCGGAGGGGGGGCGACCGGCTGGTAGGGAACGGCCACCATCACCCTGCGGACCCGCGCTTCCTCAAGGGCGGGCTGGTACCGCACGTCGGGCCCCCAGAAGAGGACGAGGTGGAGGAATGCGGCGAGCACCAGTCCCAGGCCCAGGCCGAAGCGGTGGAGCCGCACCTCCCGGCGTCGGGTGTCCCACAGGGACGAACTCACTTCCCGGTCCCCTCGGCCGCCGTCGGCAGGGCCACGTCGCGCACGCCGGCCTGGAGCAGCTCGTCCATGATGTCGGCGATGGTGCCGTAGGCGACCCGCCGGTCGCTGCGCACGACCACCGGCCGCCGGGGATTGCCCCGGCGGGCCTCGATCACGTAGGGCCCGATGCCCGACAGCTCCAGGGGCTTCCCATCCGCGAGCACCTCCCCCTCCGAGGACACGGAGAGGACGATCTCGCGTAGGTCCACGGCTTCCCGCACCGTGGTCTCCGGGAGTTCGATCAGGAGGCCGCGGTCGACGCTGAAGACGCTCGACACCATGAAGAAGATGATCAGGAGGAACGCGATGTCCGCCATGGAGGCCATGGGGACCGCCTCGTCGTCCTGGGTGAGGCGGCGCTTAAACTTCAAGGTACTCCCCTCCGATCTGGTCCCGGACCAGACGGCGCGCCTGCTGTGCCTCGGCCTCTTCGAGCGCCTCCAGGAACCGGATGGAGTTCTCCTCAAGCTCCAGGACGAAGCGGTTCACCTTGCCCACGAAGAGGCTGTGGACGAAGAACACCGGGATCGCGATCAGCAGCCCGGCCGCCGTGGTGATCAGGGCCTCGGAGATGCCGAATGCCACCTGGGCGGGGTCGCCGAGCCCGGCCCTCCCCATCGCCTCGAAGGCCTTGATCATGCCGGCCACCGTACCGAAGAACCCCAGCAGGGGCGCGGTCTTGGCAATGGCCTGCAAGACATCCAGCCCTCGCTCCAGCTTGGCCACCTCCAGGTTTCCCCGGGACTCGATGGCCCGCTCCACCTCGGAGCGTCCCCGCCGGATCTTCTCCAGGCCGGAGGTGAGGATGCGGGCCATGGCCCCCCCGCCGGCCTGGGCCGCCTCCAGTGCCTCCTCGTACCGCTGGGCCTCCAGGGCGCTCGCGACGCGGGCCATGAACGTTTCGGTGTGCGTGCGGGCCCGGTAGAGGACGAGAACCCGCTCGACCATCACCGCGAGGGCGGCGACGGACAGGAGCAGAAGGGCGTACATGGTGGGGCCGCCCTTCTGGAACAGTTCCAGCATCCGTCTCCTCCTTGCCGGCTCAGTCGTAGCGGGCGTGGCAGGGGGTGCAGAGCTCCGCGAAGCTCGGCACGCGCCACTGGTTCAGTTCGCGGGCGCCCAGGGCCGCCTTCCCTCTCAGCACGCCCTTGTCGTGGGGATTGTGGCACGTGGTGCACACGACGTGATTCCCCCGGTCCAGGGGCAGGGAGACGCCGTGGCGCTCCTCGTAGGCGTGGAGCTTCCGGACCCGGTCCTCGGCCATCTCCACGAGGTGGTTCACGCCCGGGTGGGGAACGCTGTCGTGGCACGCCAGGCAGAGCTCCACCGGCGAGTGGACGTAGACCAGATCCTCGGGCCCGAAATAGGCCTCCTCCGGGTCTTCCGGGTCCGGGATCCTCCGGTGGCAGAAGGCGCAGGTCGTCGTGATGATCTTGCCCTTGTCATCCACCTGGCGGTGGGGGTTGAGGGCTCCCTGGCCCGCTTTCGGGTGGCAGCGGTAGCAGAACTCGGAGGAGACCAGGTACGGCCCGCCCCGGAGGAAGCTCGCGTTCCGTTCGTCGGCGCGCTCCCGGCAAGGGTGGTCGTGGCAGGTGGAGCAGTTGAGCTGGCCGTCCCCGTCGAGGGGGTACCCCAGGAAGTCCATGGGATAGGTCTCGGGGGAGGCCTTCACCTGCATGGGGTGGGTTCCCCGGTGGTCGGCCGGATGGCACCGGGTGCACCGGGCCGTGGCGTCGTCCTCCGAGAAGCCTGCCTGGCTCCCTTCCGGAGCGTCCTGGCGGTGGCACGCACGGCAGGCAGCCCGATTCCCGTGGGCGTAAGTGGAGTTGCTCCGGGCGGCCAGGTCGAGGTAGGCGAGGCGGAGGGAGGAGGGGCCGACCTGCTCCGAGTGCATCTCGTGGCAACTGGAGCACAAGATCTGCTTGTCGGGAACGGGAAGCCCGGCCCGGGCGAACTCCTCGGGGTCTCCCTTGCCGGCCAGAACCCTGGCGTGGTCCTTGGGGCCCTCCGGGTGGCACAACTGGCACAGGCTCGCCACCTGCGCCAGTTTGGCCGGGGACCCGTCCATGGTCCGGAACGTCAGGGTCTCCGGCCGAGCGCCGGCCGCGGGCTCCTGGAGGTGGCAGAAGAGGCAGGCGACGGAGGTGTGGGGGTTCGCGGGCCCCGCCTTCCCGGTTGCCACGGCGGTCCGCCCCGAGAGCACCGCCACAACGCGCTCGAGCGCGTCGTCGGTGGGGGCTGCGATCACGAGGAAGCGGAACTCCTCGTCCTTGTGGCAGACGCGGCAGGTCTTGGGGAGGAGTTCGTGGGCCTTGTCCGCCGGGCGGATGATCTGGTAGGCGGGCGGATCGTCCGCCGCCGCGGCGCCGGCCGCGAGCCCCAGGAACACGCAGAGGAGGGTCAGTCGTCGGAGCATGGAGTGCGCACGAACTCGGGCAAAGGTTAAGTCCCTCCCGGATCGCGTGCCGTCACCCCGTGCATTGGGACCCCGAAAGGGGAAACCGAGGGGAGAAAGGTGGTCGGGACGACTGGATTCGAACCAGCGACCTTCTGCTCCCGAAGCAGACGCGCTACCAGACTGCGCCACGTCCCGACACGTTGATCCTGCATCCCCTCAACCCCGGACGGACCGGCCGTCCGAGTCGAGCTCAGAATCCTACACCGCCCCTGCGGGCGCTTTCAACGTGAAACTCGGCACACGCACGGCTCACGCGCAGGCCCTGAGCCGTGTCGAGGAGCAGGTACGGGGCGCGGTTGGAACCGTCCTCGGGGAGCCCCGCGCTGCCGGGGTTCAGGACCGCCCGCCGGCCCAGTTCGCGCAGCGCGAAGCGGTGGGTGTGGCCGACGACGAGCACGTCCACCCCTCCCTCCCGGAGCACCTTCTCCAGCCGGTCCGGATCGCTCTCGCAGCCGGGGTCCAGCTCCGACGGCCAGGGATTCGAGTGGGCGAACAGGAACCGGAGTCCTCCCTCCTCGATCCAGAACTGGGCGGGGAGCGAGCGCAGGAAGGCGGCATCCTCCTCCCCGGCTCCGGTCGGTGCGGCCTCCGGTCCCCCGGCAGCTGCTGCCTCGTCCGCTTCGCCTCGGACCCCAGGGATCCCCTCGCCGGCGAGCCGGCGCACGATCTGCGGCCAGCGTCCGCCGGGCCCGGCGAGGTCGCCGAGGTGCACAACGGCGTCGGCCCTGCGCCTCCCCGCGTCGGCCAGCACGGCCTCCAGGGCCGCCAGGTTGCCGTGGACGTCCCCGAAGACCGCCAGCTTCAAGCGCCGTCCTCGCCCCTCTTGAGGTACCGCAGGGCGTCCATTCCCGCGATCGCGGCATCGCCCACGGCAGCCGCCACCTGGTGGAAGCGGTGCCGCCTCACGTCCCCTACCGCGTAGACGCCCTGCACCGAGGTCTCGCACGCGTCGTCCACCCGCAGGTACCCGTCCTCGTCGCGGTCCTCCCAGTCCTGGAGGAAGTCCGTCCCGGGCCGCTTCTTGCCGGAGAAGATGAAGACCCCGTCCACCTGGAGGCGGGTCGGCTCGCTGCTCCCTTCGATCTCGACCGACAGCCCCGTGACCCCGGTCGCGTCGCCCAGGATCTCCCGGGGATGGGCCCCGGCCACCACCCGCACGCTGGGGTGGGCGAGGACTTCCCGGCGCAGGGGGGTCGTGGGTTTGACGCCCCGCATGGGCACGACCAGGTACACGGCCGAGGCGAAGCGGGTCAGGTAGTGGGCCTCCTCCATGGCCCACTCGCTCACGCCGACCACGGCGACCGGCCGATTCCGGTACAGGGCCCCGTCGCAGGTGGCGCAGTAGGAGACCCCTCGTCCGAGCAACTCCTCTTCGCCGGGGACCCCGAGGCGCTGCACGAGCCCGGTGGCGACCACCACCACGCGAGCGCGGAAGGGGAAGCCCGCGGCGACGACCTCCTTCCACTCTCCCTCCACCTTCAGGGCCTCGACGCGGCCGAACTGGATGTCGAGGCCGAAGCGCGTGGCTTGCTTCTCGAGGCGTTCGATGAACTCGCGCCCCGAGATCGTCTCCGGGAACCCGGGGTAGTTCTCCAGGTGGGAGGTCTGCGCGATCTGGCCGCCGAGCACCGTCTGCTCGAGGAGCAGGGTCCTGCGACCGGCGCGGGCCAGGTACATGCCGGCGGTCAGTCCCGCCGGGCCGCCCCCGATCACGATGGCGTCGTAGGTGGTGGCGTCGCTCATCTTCGGTCTCTCCTCAGGCCGCGGATTCCCCGCCCCGAGCCCAGAGTTGGTAGGGAGTGCGGCCGCTCCGGGCGCGGGCCTGCTCCAGGGCCGCATCCAGTTCCCCCAGATCGCGTTCCAGTCTCTCCACGGCGGCCTCCGCATCCGCCAGGGGCGCGCCAACGATCGCCTGCAACACGTCCCGGCTTCCGCAGAAGTCGTCCTCGTCTTCGCCCGGCACGGCGCCTCCGGCCGAAGAGGCGATCGCCGCGCGCACCGGGTCGCACACGTAGCACAGGCACAGGGGGCTCTTGAGTTCGCCCAGGGCGCAAGCGCCGCCGACCAGGTGCACGCAGGCGACCCCGTCCACGAGGAGCCGGGTACTCCTCTCCCGGACCTTGTACCGGGCGGGCTCCCGGTCCTCGGAGGCCGTGCCCCGCGCGCGGAGCATCTCATCGCGCAGGTCGTCCGGGAATCGTCCCTCGTCGCCGCAGCCGGGCGCCCAGAGGGCGTCCCCGACCCCCGCGTGGCAGCAGCCGGGGAAGAGGCCTTCCAGGAGTTCCACGTCGGCGCGGGGGTCCCCCCGGTGATGCCGGGCCGTGACCTCGATGCAGTCGGCGCAGAAGGGGAGCGTCCAGCGTCCGCAGAAACGGTTCAGGGCCCGGGAGGCGCGCCGGTACAGCTGCAGGCGGTCCGCGGCGGCGCCCCCGCGGCTCACATCCGTCCCTGCAGCATCCTCTGGAACACCTCGCTGCGGGTCAGGGCGTCGAAGGTATCGGACAGGGCTTCTCGCAGCGCCTCTTCGGCCTGCCGCTTGGTGTCCATCGGGCTCTTCCGCTGGGATCCCCCCTGGAGGCGCACGCTCCCGAGCTCGCGACCGTCGAAGTGTGCCACCCGGACCGTGTACGCCACCGTGACGTCGAGTTCATCCCACGCGGAGCCCGGGTTCTCCTGGAGCTTGAACTCCTCCACGTCGATCGCCAGCAGGTAGCGGGCGCGGCCTGCGTCCGAGGCCTCCAGGCCCCGGTGCAGCAGGTAGCGGGAGAGCTGCTGCTGGATGTACTGGGCCGGGGCCGGCTCCAGGTAGGCTGGCTGGGGGGTCTTCTCGAAGCGGGTGTAGAGCGTTCCCACTCGCTGCCCGGCCTCGTTTCGCGCGTCCCGGGCCGAGGACACCCAGAGGGACCAGGCGGCGTCGCCGCCGGCCTGCTTCGTGCCCTCGGCCATCGGCACGGCCCCGGGAGCCAGGATGACGGCCTTGGAAGCGCAACCGCCCGCGAGGAGGCAGAGGGCGAGGAAAGAAGGGGCGAAGCTCAGGACCGTTCGTCTCATCGTTTGGACCTCCCTTGTCTGGACGCGCTATCCTACCGTAGCCGCCGAGGACAGAAAAGCGCGGGTCGCCGGATCGGCCGTCGATCCGGGGCCGTCCGCCTCGGAGGGAGGGGTGCGTGGACCGACGTCGCTTCGAGGAACTCGCCGAGGAGGCCTTCGACGCCCTCCCCGGGGAACTCCTCGAGTACGTGGACAACGTGGTGTTCGTGGTGGAGGACTGGCCGGACCGGGAGACCCTCGACGCGTTGGGCATCGAGGGGCGGGAAGGCCTGCTGGGCCTTTACCAGGGGGTCTCCCTGGCGGAGCGCAGCGTCGAGATGAGCGGGGTGCTGCCCGACCGGATTCTCCTATACCAGCGGCCCATCGAGTACTGGGCCCGGATCGACGGGCTGGACGTCTTCGACGTGGTCTACGACACCCTGCTCCACGAGATCGGCCACCACTTCGGGCTCGACGAGGAAGACCTGGCCCGCCTCGAGGGCTGGGAGCCCGACGGGGGATGACCGCCGGGCGTCGGGGTCAGGAGAGCCTGCCCTTGAAGTCCTCGTACCCGAACCGCCGCACCACGCGGAGGTCTCCGGTGTCCGGGTCGTAGGTGCAGATCGACGGCAGCTGGATGCCGTTGAACGTGGTGTTCTTCACCATGGTGTAGTGGGCCTGGTCGAGGAATGCGAGCCGGTCGCCGACCGTCAGGGGCCGTTTGAAGGACCACTCCCCGATCACGTCGCCTGCCAGGCACGACGGCCCGGCCAGCCGGTACGTGTGGGGCTGCTCCCCGGGGTCGAAGCCCCCGTGGAGCGGCGGGCGGTAGGGCATCTCCAGGACGTCGGGCATGTGGCACGCCACCGACACGTCCAGGATCGCGATGTCGCCGGCGTTGGAGACCACGTCGAGGACCTCGCCGACCAGCAACCCGGCGTCGAGCACCACCGCCTCTCCCGGCTCCAGGTAGACCTCCACGCGGTAGCGCTCCCGCAGGCGGCGCACCAGGGCCACCAGCCCGTCGACGTCGTAGCCTGCCCGGGTGATGTGGTGCCCTCCGCCGAGGTTCACCCACTTCATCCCGGCCAGGAATCCCCCGAACTTCTCCTCGAACACCTCCGCGGTTCTCGCCAGGGGTTCAAAGAGCTGCTCGCACAGCGTGTGGAAGTGGAGGCCCTCGACGCCCGCAAGCGAACGCCCCTCGAACTCGGCCCTCCGGATTCCCAGTCGCGAACCCGGGGCGCACGGGTCGTACAGGGGCGTGCGGCCCTCGGAGTGCTCCGGGTTCACGCGCAGGCCCACGGAGACCATCCCCTGCCGGGCCGCGGGTTCCCAAAGGGGGCGGAATCGCTCGAACTGGTCGAAGGAGTTGAAGACCAGGTGGTTCGCGGTCTCCAGGAACGAGGCGACGTCCCCTTCCCGGAGGCCGGCGGCGAAGGCGTGCACCTCCCCGCCGAACTCCTCGCGCCCCAGCCGCGCCTCCCACGGCGAACTGGCGCACACGCCGTGGAGGGTCCGGCGGATCGCGGGGAAGACGCTCCATATCGAGAAGCCCTTGAGGGCCAGCAGGATCTTCGCCCCACTCCGGCGCTGTACGTCGTCCAGGAGGGCCAGGTTCTCCCGGAGCCGGCCGAGGTCGAGCACGTAGGCCGGCGACGGGGCGAGTTCCAGGATTCGGTCGATCGTCTGTGTGCGCAACGCTGGTCGGTCCTCGGACGGGGGGGACTCCGGTACTGCGCACCGCAACCTACCCAAGGCGGCGTCCGCGCTCAAGGGTGAGAGGTGCGCACCGGAACGTTCACCTGCTCTGGGCGGGGTGAGAAAGGCCCTGGCGCGTCTGCCCGCGGTGTGCGCGCCGGGCGGCCATTCCCCCCACGGCGCCCCGGGACGGTTCGGGGGATGCGAGCCCTTCGATTCAGCCTGGCGCGGCGTCTCCCTGGGACGCGGCCCCGCACGCCGAACCGGAAGGCGGCAGGGCCCGCTCCAGGATGGCGGGCGGGAGGACGCCCGCCTCCCGGAATCCCTCCAGCACGCGTTCGGTGACGTCGCTCTCGAGGGCCTTCTCGTAATTCACGTCGAGCACGTACACCTTGGCCCTCAGCCGCACGGCGAAGTAGTTCTCCAGGGCCACCTGGTTGACCAGCACGGTCCAGGGCTTCTGCAGGAACGCGTACCGCGTGCTCGTGATCGCGTCGGCCACGATGGCTTTCGCCCGGGCCACGTCCTGCTCCAGGCCGACGTAGAAGTCCATCTGCACGAGCATGTCCAGCGCCCCGGCGTTGGCGCTGGCCGAGAGGTCGGTGAGGAACTTGTTGTTCGGGATCGTGACGAGCGTGTCGTCCAGGGTGATCAAACGGACCGACCGGAGTCCGATGGCCGAGATCGTGCCGTAGTACCCCCCGAAGCTCACCCGGTCTCCCACCTGGAAGGGCCGGTCCAGGAGGATCGTCAGCCCCGCGATGACGGAGGCCGCGAGATCCTTGAGGGCGAATCCCACGGCGACCGCGATGCTGCCGCTCAGCGCGAGCATCAGTTCGCGGGACAGGTTCAGGGAGAGCAGCAGGGCCGAGGTGACACCGGCGAAGTAGACGAAGAAGCGGATGAGGGTGCCGACCTGGTGGATGGCGAGCCGCCGGTGGGTGAACCGGTTTCCAAGGCGCGCGAAGAAGCCGGGGAGCACGCGGCCGACGAACCACGTGACCGCGAGGATCACGAGCGCAGGGAGCAGCCCCGACAGCCGGACGAATTCGAAGACGTCGATGTTGTCGCCCATCGCAGCCCGCTCCCGTCAGGAGAAGAGTAGGTGCTTTCGCCGCAGGAATCGCAGGACGGCGCGGTTCCAGTGGACCGTGACGCGGTAGCGTCCGTCGGCGAACTCCAGGAGCCCCTGGGCGACGAGGTAGTTGAGCGCCGCCTCGCAGAGGTGCCGCGGGTAGCGGAGCACCCGGGCGGCCTCCTGCAGGGAGAGGTTCTCGTGGGTCACGATCGCCGCCAGCAGGAAGCGGGACTGTTCCCCCAAGGCGTCCAGTTCCTCGGCGCTCGGGGCGGCGAAGAGGCGCACCCGCACGCGGTTCGTTCCGTCGGGGATCAGCGACCGGAGCCAGAAGTGCACCGCGACGCGGGGGTTGCCGTCCGCGTAGTCCCAGAGGAGTCGGCGGTACCGCTCCCCGGTGCGGATCACCTCGCTCTGGAACTCGGTGCCGTCGACCCGGTCCACCACCAGGTCCTCGTAGGATGCGCGGCAACCCACCGACCCCATCCGGTGCTCGATGAGGGCCCCGATGTCTTCTTCGGACCACGTGTCGAGCCGGTGGACGGCCCGGAAGAGATCCCGCCCGCGGTACACGTTGCCGAGGTGTTCCCACGCGTACTTGGAGAAGGAGCACACCCAGAACAGGGAGGCGCCCGTGCCCGCCACCAGTTCCGCGAATGCCTCGTACCCCTCCAGCCCTCCCGGTGCCCGGAGCATCAGGTTTTGCGCCTGGTCGAGAAGAACCACCCGCCGCGGCGCGGCGGAAGCCGCCCGCGCGAGGTCGGTCACCGTCTCGGCTCGACCGAGGCCGAGTTCCTGGCCGAGGTGGCGGCACAGCGCGGAGGCCGTGGTGAGTCGGTCCGTCAGCAGAATGCGGCACACTGCCGGAGTCGGGGAGCTGCGCGCCAGCTCCGCGAGCCAGGAGGTTTTCCCGATTCCCCGTTCGCCCACCAGGGCCACGGCCTGTGCGAGACGCCCCTCGGTCCAATCGGCGATGCGCTCGCGTGCGTCTTCCAGGTGCGGGTACCGCGGGATCGCCAATTCGGGGCTCACCGGGCCTTCCTCGAACGCGTCGCGCAACGCTTCGGGAAGGACGGCGACGTCGGTGGACCCGAGCCCTACCGATTCGGCCCTCTTCTCCAGGCGTCGCCGGAACAGGAAGGCCAGGGCCCTCCTCGTCTGCTCGAAGCGCAGCATCGCCTCCTGCCCGTAGAGGGTTAGCCCTCTCGCCGCGACCGCGCAGAACGCGGCCACGGCCACGAAGAAGCCGTCCGGGCGGTGGCGGGTGGCCTCTACTGCCCGGGCGAAGCGGCCTTCGGGGTACAGGCGGAGGTAGGCGTCCGCGATGTCCGTTCGCCATCGCTGGATCAATACGAAGGCCAAGGGCAGGGCGCCGAGCCAGAAGAACCGGACGACCAACGTGTAGAGGTAGCCCCGTCCCAGCGTGTTGCGCGAGAGGATGAGAAGAACCGCCACCGCATACCCGTAGCGGGCCACGGTGCGCACGGAGCCCAGGATGCGGCGGTTGAGTTCCGGCGGGACCGCGATGCCCCCGATACCGGCGGCGCTCGCCACGGCGTGGTGGACCGCGGAGATCGAGAACCGGTACCAGGCGTATCCGATCACCACGGCCCGGAGGACGTCGAGTTCCGGCGGCGCTCCGGTGCCGAGCACGCCGAAGAACAGGTAGAGGAAGGCCAGGAGGCCCACTTCTCCCGCGACGGCTGCGAAGAACCGCAGCCAACGGTCCGCCACGAGGTTCAGGGCACGGTTGTGCACGCGCGCGATGGCCAGCCGTCGCAGCACCTTCAGCCAATTCCGGTACCGGCGCCGCACGATGAGGGCGGCCGCCAGAAGGGCCACCTCCTGGATGCCGATCCAGCTCGCCTGCCCCACGGCGAAGAGGTCGCGGGCGCGGCTGCCGAGCGTGCTCCATTCGTTGAGGAGGCGGATGGGGTACCAGCGGGCCATGAGGAGCACGTGCCGTGCTTCCCGGCCGAGTTGGGCCAGCCCTTCCCGGGTCAGGCCCAACACCGACTCGCGCTTCGACGGCGAGAGCCTGGGGATCAACCCGATCCGTAGTTCGTTGACGGCGGCCACGTCCCGCACCAGTTCTGAGGCCTCTCGCAGCCGGTTCTCGCGTTCTTCGCGCCGAAGCCGTTCCTCCTCTCTCCGGACCGAGGCGATCCTCTCGAGGAGGTCGCTCCTCTCCGGAGCGTCCCGGTACGGCGCGGAATCAAGATCGAGTTCGGGGGAGAAGGCGGCGATCAGCCTCGGCGACTCGAGGTGCACCAGGGCCAGGGAGAGTTGCTCCCGGAAGCCCACGAGGACCGATACCGTATCGTCGTAGAGGGCGTCGGCGTCGTCCGGGGGCAACTCCGGAGTCTTCGTCCACAGGGACAGGTCGCGCGCCTGGAGCAGTCTGGCTGCGCTCCGCTCCGCAGCCTCCCCGTGGACCTCGGCCAGGTCCCGGCGCAGGCCCGCCAGGACCCCTCGGGCCGCCTCCACCCGGGCCCGCTCCGCCGCCATGGCCTTGGAGACGGCGTCGGCGGCCTTGCGGGCCTCCTCCAGGGCGGCCTGTCGTTCCTGCTCCGCCCTGCGCCCCTGTTCTTCCGCCTGGGAGGCCGCGATCTGGGCGGCCCGCTGGCGGTCCTCGAGCTCGGTGCGCTGGCGGTCCGCGGCGACCAGGGCGCTGCGGGTCTCGAGCGACTGCCCGAGAAAAGCGAGGCGGAGACGGGCCCGCTCGAGCCGAAGCTCGGCGTCCTCGTCGCGAGCCGGGTCGGCCTTCTTGCTCCGGCTCTTGGTCGCCGCGGGGGGCGGCTGGGCGATGGCCGCCTCCAGCGCCTCGACCTCGCGGCGCAGCGTCTCCCGCCGGGCGGCCACGGCCGACTCGTCCAGGAGATCCACCTCGAAGAGGGCGGCGACCGCGAAGCCTTCCGGGAGGTTGCCCGCCTCGAGAGATCGCAGCGCGGCCACCTCCCGCCGCAGGCCATCGAGGTTCGAGGGTGGGGGCTTGGCGGACGCGGCGGCCTGGGGCGGCGCCGGCTTCGGCGCCGCGTGCCCCCCTGTCGGGCCGGAGACCCAGAGAACGAGGAGCAGGAGGAGCACGGCGGGCACGGCCCGAGTGCGATGCCGAGCGGACGCCGCCCGGAGGTTCGGGCCGACCGCCGACCGCGCTTCGCGGCGCTCGTCGGATGCTAGAGGGAGAGCCAGTCAGAGCCCTCCACGACCTTCCACGGGAGCCCGGCGGTCGCGAGCCTGGCGAGGAACGGGTCGGGGTCGAACTGCTCCATGTTGAACACGCCTGTGCCGCGCCACTTCCCGCCGAGCATCATGACGGCTCCCACGACGGCCGGGACGCCGGTGGTGTAGCTGATGGCCTGGGAGTTGGTCTCCCGGTAGGCCTCCTCGTGGTCGCAGATGTTGTACACGTACACCTGCTTCCTCTTGCCCTCCTTGAGGCCCCGGGCGACGACCCCGATGCAGGTCTTCCCCTTGGTGAGCGGGCCCAGGCTGCCCGGGTCCGGAAGGACGGCCTTGAGGAACTGGAGCGGCACGATCTCCACCCCCTGGTAGTCCACCGGGTCGATCCGCGTCATGCCCACGTTCTGGAGCACCTCCAGGTGCTTGAGGTAGTTGTCCGAGAAGGTCATCCAGAACTGGGCCTTGCGGATGGTGGGGAAGTGCTTGACCAGGGACTCCATC
>CAZGRT010000321.1:0-17123 GCA_964528225.1 uncultured Thermodesulfobacteriota bacterium
GGTGCTGGCGAGGCTTCCCTTCCTGGCGGGTGCGGTGCTCGGGGACGCGGGCACGCCCGACGACGCCTCGGACGACGCGCCGCTGGAAGGGGTGCTGGTGACCGCGGTGCAGGACGGCACGGAGGTGGCGAGCCAGGTCACCGGCGCCGACGGCGCGTACCGGTTCGACCCGGTGGCGGCGGGCAGCTACGAGCTGACGTTCGCGAAGGAACTCTACGCGACGCAGACGATCACGGCCGACGCGCTGACGGCAGGGGCGTTGGCAGACGTGCTGCTGGCGCAGTTGCCGCCTCCCGAACCCCCGCCGGAGGAGCCGTCCGCGACTCCGCCGAACGGAAAGAAGAAGAACTAGCAGGGAACTGCCCCGCTGCTCCGCCTCTTCCCGAAGGGGTTTCGGGGTGGCCTACGACGAAGTCAGGACGCCGAAGAGGCCGGCCTTTCGCGCCGGCCTCTTCGCGACGTCGTCACGGGGCGGGCTTTCCCGTCTCGTCGGACGGCCGCCCTTCGGAAGGACCTCAGTCCTCGACCTTCCTTCTTTCGTAGCGGGGCCGAAAGTCCCGGGTGGCAACCTCGACGAGTTCGTCGAGCATCTCCTCGTGGACCCTGCCGGGTTCGGTGGCGCGCACGCTCCACGGGGCGCCCTGGCCGTTGAGTTTGAGGCTGGCCACGTTCCACGTGCCGTGGGCGCTGTTGGTCCATACCGTCGCCCCGGTGCGCGTCTCCAGGAGCTTGGCCTGCAGCGAGCCGTTCATCGTCGCCCCTGCGCTCAGGGCGTTGAGGTCGGGGGCGACGGAAATCCGGGGCTTCGCGTCGGAAGCTGCCAGGCGCCCGGTGAGGACCGCGTCGACGCCATAACGGGCTCCGATCGCCTTCACGGCGGAGAAGTCCAGGGAGGGCGAGTCGACGGCGGCCAGCACCTCGGTTTCCGCGCCGAGTTCCAGGAGGCGGGTGCCGGGCTGCGCCGCCTGCATCGTGGCGAGGAAGCGGTGGGTGACCTCGTCGGCCACGGGTGGGCCCTCGTCGACCTGGAAGCGGACGACGCCGATGGTCGAGAACTCCTTCAGGTCCACGCGGGGCGGAACCGTGACGACGACCGTCTTGGAGCAGGAGGTCGCCAGCAGCGCGATCAGCCCGACGACGGCGATCCAGGGGACGTGGCTTTCGTTCCGAGTACGGCGGCCCATGACGATCCTCCGCGACGGTTCGGGGGGAAGCGGCGGTCGTCTTCTTATCGGCACCCCTCCCCGGGTCGCGTTAACGTCATTCGAGCCGGTAGTTGAACTGGGCGAACAGGTTGAGCCGCTCGATGGTCCAGTGGGAGGGGAACGGCGGGAAGGGGGCACGGACGACGGTCTGCATCGCTTCCCGGTCCAGGATCGGGCTTCCGGAAGTCTCCGAGACCTCGACGTCGGCGACGCGGCCCTCCGCCTCCAGGGTGAAGCGGACGAGGACGCGCCCGCCGCGTCCGGCCGCCATGATGGCCTCCTTCCAGAGCCACGAGCGGTCGATGGCGACTCGGACCGAGGCCAGGTACCCCTTGTAACGGACGTCGGGGTCTCCCAGTGTGAGCGTCGCCTCCCTCGCATCGCCCCCCGCAGGGTCGGGTAGCAGCGCCTGCGCCGGGGAATAGCTTCGCAGTTCCTCGGGCCGGGGCAGCAGTTCGCGCAGGTCCGGCACCGCCGCAACCTCCGGCGCCGGAGGAGGGGGCTGCTTGGCCGGTGCCTTCTCCGGCGGTGCGGGGTCTCCGGTGACGGGAGCTTCATCGGGCAACTTCTCGGGCGCGGCTGCTGCATCCGGAGGAGGGGGCGCCGGCTCGGCGGTCTCCGGAGGGGGCGGGGGGACGTCTTGGGGCGGCGGGAGCGGTTCCTCCACCGGATCGGGCGGCGGGGATGGGAGCGGGGTCGGCGCGGGCGATCCCCCGGCCTGAACCCCCTCGCCCTGCGCCGTGGGAAGGTACTCCACCACCACGGAGACCTCCGCCTCCGGTTTCGGCTCCGAGAGCAGTTCGGGGTTCAGCCAGGCCAATCCTCCGTGGACGGCTGCGGAGAGCGCGAGCGCGAAGAGGGGTGGGAGGAGGTCCCTGCGGAGGTCCATGCCCTCAGCGAGCCTTCCCGATCGCGTCGAGCACGTCCCGCAGGCGGCGGTACTCGTCGCCCACCTGCGCGAACGCGGGGATGCAGAACAGTTCGAGACCGCCGGGGCGCACCGCGGCGACCAGTTCTTCCTTGAGTCGCCGCAGCGGTGCCTCCAAGGGAGTCACGTCGTCGGAATCCGTCTCGAGGGATACCCAGCAAGGCGTCCACGAGGCCTCTCCGCCCACGGCCTGGCTCTCGCAGCCGCCCGTGCGGGTCGCCGTCTCCAACCGTCCCCGGACGCCCGCGGGGAGCGCCGCGGCAGATAGTTGCGCCCTCAGGCGAGGGATCGACTCGGAGGGAAGGCTGATTTCCATGAGGATCCGTATCATCGGGTGCACCCGTGCGGTATGCCGAGTGGCGGGGGGGGCGCTTACCCCACCCGGGACGTGGCAAAGGCCGAGGCCGGCACGTCCCGGGGAGCAAGGGTAAGGTAGGCGGTGGGCGCGGGCAAGGGAGCGGTTCGGTCGCCGGATTCGCGGAGGGCCAGGCGGTGCCGCGCGTCCGGTCCGGCCCCGCGGGGCGACCTTGCCGCTGCCGCGAGCCGCCTGTTACGATCACGCCCGCTGAGCGCCGTTTCCAGGAACAGGCAGGAGTCGGATGCCGTCGTCCCCCGATCGCTCGTCCCCCGTTTCGCGACGGGCGCAGGAGATCCCCAGCTTCATCGCGATGGACGTGCTCGAGACCGCCCAGGCCATGGAGCGAGGCGGGGAGCACATCGTCCACCTGGAGGTGGGGGAACCCGACTTCGAGACGCCCGAGCCCGTGCGGGAAGCCGCCGCCGAGGCCCTCGTCCGCGGGGAGACCCACTACACCCACAGCCTGGGGCTCCACGAGCTGCGTGCAGCCATCGCGGCGCACTACCGCGCCCGTTACGGCGCCGACGTCGACCCGGAGAGGGTGGTCGTGACGTCGGGGTCTTCCCCGGCCCTGTTCCTCACCTTCGCCGCGCTGCTGGACCCCGGGGACGAGGTGGTGCTCACCAACCCGCACTACGCCTCCTACCCTCCCTTCCTCCGGATGGCCGAGGGTGTTCCCGTGTACGTGCCGGTGCGCGAGGAAGAGGCGTTCCAGTTCGTGCCCGCGGAGATGGCCCGGGCGTTCACGGGGCGAACGAAGGCCGTTCTCGTGAACTCGCCGGCGAACCCCACCGGGACCGTGATCGCGGAGGACCGCCTCCGCGACGTGGTGGGGCGGACCGTGTCGGCCGGGGCGTACGTCGTCTCCGACGAGATCTACCACGGACTCGTCTACGAGGGGCGCGAGCGGTCGGTGCTCGAGTTCACGGACCGCGCCTTCGTCATCAACGGGTTTTCCAAGCTCTACGCGATGACCGGATGGCGGCTCGGGTACATGATCGTCCCCCCCGAGTTCGTCCGCCCCGTCCAGAAGCTCCAGCAGAACCTGTTCATCTCGGCGAACGCCTTCGTCCAGCGTGCGGGCATCGCCGCCCTGTCGCGCACGGAGGAGCACGTCCGCCGCATGGTCGCCACCTACGACGAGCGGCGGCGGTACATGATCTCGCGGCTCGAGGGAATGGGGTTCACGTTTCGTTGCTACCCGACCGGCGCGTTCTACGTGCTCGTGGACGCGCGCCACCTGAGCGGCGATTCGTACAGGCTGGCGTTCGACATCCTGGAGAAGGCGCGGGTCGGCTGCACGCCCGGCGTGGATTTCGGGAGCGGGGGCGAGGGGTATCTGCGATTCACCTACGCGAACAGCCTGGAGAACATCCGGGAAGGGATGGACCGCCTCCAGCACTACGTGGAGCGACTGGCGGAGACTTCGGCGTGAAGGCGGGACGGGTGGCGGCCCTTCGACGATGATCACCTTCGACCTCGCCTGCGAGAGCGAGCACCGTTTCGAGGGATGGTTCCGCAACGGCGGGGATTTCGACGAGCAGATGTCCCGCGGCCTCGTCCAGTGCCCCCTCTGCGGCTCCCGCCGGATTTCCAAGCGCCCCAGCGCGGTGGCGGTGCACGTGGCGCGCCGGGCGGGCCCGAGTCAGGGGGAGGCGGCATCCCCCCCGGCGAAGGCTGCTCCGTCGACTCCCGAAGCCTTCTTCCGGGGGCTTTCCGAATTCCTGGAGAAGAACTTCGAGGACGTGGGCGCCGCCTTCGCCCGGGAGGCCCGGCGCATCGACGCGGGCGAGAGCGAACCCCGGAACATCCGGGGAACGACGAGCGCCGAGGAGGAGGAGACCCTGCGGGAGGAGGGGGTGGAGTTCTTCAAGGTGGCCCTGCCCAAGTACGATGCGTGAACTCAAAGCCCCCCTTCGCCTGACCTGGGACCTCCCCGCCGACGCTCTGCTCGCGGCGACGGTGTGGGCGCGCATCGTCGAGGCCCGGGTGCTCTTCGTGGAGGTCCGGATCCCCCCCGAGGGGCTCGCGGGCCTCCCGGGCCTGGTGGGTCCGTGGGGCGCAACCGGCCCGAAGGTCTCCCTGCTCGGGGAGCCGGAGTGCCTCCTGGCGGCGCTGGAGTGCCTGGGTGCCGGAGCCCTGGCGAGCGCCGACCTCCGGATGCTGCCTCCGTACGGGCCGGAGCTGGGGGTGGAGGATCTCGCGTCGGCGACGCGCCGTGTCGTGCCCAGCCTCTGGTCCACTCCCGAGGGGCTCGGCTTCTTCGCCGAGGCCCTGGAGATCGCGTTCGCCTACCGGCTCCCGAAGGTGGCCGTCCTGAATCCTCCCTCCCCTGCGCCTCCCCTGGGAGCCGAGGATCGGGCGGGGGCCGTCTCGGTGTGGCGGGGCAGGGCCGGGGGGCCCCTGGAGTTGGAAGTCCACGACCTCTTCCTCGCCGAGGCGCTGGGGCTCACCCCGTTCGCGGGGTATGCCGGGTGCCAGGCCGGCGGCGCGCTGGGACACGTGACCGAAGAGGGGCGCCTCGTGGCGTGCCGGACGCACCCGGTGGACTTCGGAGACCTGCGCGATGCCGGCTTGCGGGAACTCTGGGCCTCCTCGGCCGGGGAGTCCCTGCGCCGGAAGGTGGCCCGCGCCCCGTCGGGGTGCGCCGGTTGCGCGGTGGAGGATGTCTGCCGGGGGGGGTGCCCGGGACTGGCGGGTGGCTCGGGGCGGGACGCCTCTTGCCCCGGGCCCCGGGGGCAGGAAGGCGGCGCACGGCCATGATCTACCTGGACAACGCGGCGAGTTCGCACCCCAAGCCGCCGTCGGTGTACGAGGCGGTGGAGCGCGGTCTTCGCCTGGGAGCCAACCCGGGGCGCTCCGGACACCGGCTGGCCCTCGAGGCGGCACGCACCGTGCTCGAGGCCCGGGAGGCGGTCGCCGAGTTGCTCGGGGTCCGTGACGCCTCCCGGGTGGTGTTCACCGCCAATGGAACCCACGCGCTGAACCTCGCCCTGAAGGGACTCCTTCGTCCCGGCGACCACGTCGTGACGACGGCGATGGAGCACAACAGCATGCTCCGGCCCCTGGCCGCGCTCGCCCGCAGGGGCGTGGACGTGACCTCGCTGGCGGCGGATCGACAGGGGTTCGTTTCGCCGGCCGCGGTGGAGGCGGCGCTGCGCCGGGAAACCCGGCTCGTGGCCCTCTGCCACGCCTCCAACGTGTCGGGCACGCTGCAGGACGCTGAGGCCGTGGGCGACCTCTGCCGGCGCAGGGGAGTCCTGTTCCTCATCGACGCCGCCCAGACCGTCGGGGCGCTGCCCTTCACGGTCGACGCGGTCGGAGCCCACCTCCTGGCGGCCCCGGGCCACAAGGGCGCCCTGGGCCCCCAGGGCACCGGCTTCCTCTGGGTGGCGCCGGGGGTCGTCCTGGACCCGCTCATGGAGGGCGGCACCGGGAGCCGCAGCGAGGAACGCTCCATGCCCGAGGAGATGCCCGAGGCGCTGGAGGCGGGCACCCTGAACACGCCCGGTCTCGCCGGCCTCGCCGCGGGCGTCAGGCACCTGCTGACGGTGGGGGTCCCGGAGGTGCGCCGGGCCGAGGAGGAGGTGCTGGCGTTCCTGTTCGAGGAGTTGCGCCGCGTCCCCGGGCTCGTCCTCCACGGCCCGTCGGAGACCGCCCGTCGGGTGGCCGTGGTCTCCTTCAACCTGGAGGGGCGCGACGGCGCCCACGTGGGGTTCGCCCTGGACGAGGTCTACGGCATTTCGGTGCGGGTGGGACTGCACTGCGCCCCCGACGCGCACAAGGCGCTCGGGAGCTTTCCCGCCGGTACGGTGCGGGCCAGTTTCGGCCCCTTCAGTACCCTGACGGACGCGGAGGCGCTGGTGCAGGCCCTCTGCGAGTTGGCCCGGCTCTGACGTGAAGCGGCGCGAGGAGGCCCCATGAAGAAGAACTACGTCCTCGACACGAACGTCCTGCTTCACGACCCGGACGCGCTCGTGGTCTTCGAGGACAACAACCTCAACATCCCGATCACGGTCATCGAGGAGATCGACCGCTTCAAGAAGAACGCGGACGAGATCGGCCGGAATGCCCGCCACGTCTCGCGCTTCCTCGACCAGTTGCGCGAGAGGGGCGACCTGCGGGCGGGCATCGAGAACGGGAAGGGAGGGTGCGTCCGCGTCCGCTTCGGGCGGGAGTACGCCGACCGCCTCCCTGCCGAGCTGGCGGTGGGCAAGGGCGACAACCGCGTCCTGGCGGTCTGTCTCGCCCTCCAGGAGGAGGAGTCCCTGCCCGTGGTGTTCGTCACCAAGGACACCAACCTCCGCATCAAGGCCAACGCCCTCGGCATCAACGCGGAGGACTACGAGCGCGGCAAGGTGCGCCTGGATGACCTCTACACGGGCACGGCGGAGGTGGGGGTCGGCAAGGCCGTGGTGGACGGCCTGTTCCGGGAGGGAAACGCCCAGGTGGAGGTGGACCTGCTGACCAACCAGTTCGTATGCCTGGTGGACCAGGAGAACCCGAGCCACACCGCGCTGGGGCGCCACCGGTCCAAGGGGAGGGTCGAGCCCCTGCGGCTTCCGCGGGAGCCGATCTGGGGCATCCACGCGCGCAATCGGGAGCAGCGCTACGCGCTCGACGTGCTCCTCGACGACGAGGTGAAGCTCGTCACGCTCGTGGGGAAGGCCGGAACCGGGAAGACCCTCCTGGCCATCGCCGCGGGGCTCCAGAAGTCCGTCGAGGAGCAGGTGTACAAGCGCCTTCTCGTCTCGCGGCCCATCTTTCCCATGGGCCGAGACATCGGGTTCCTCCCCGGGGACGTGCAGGAGAAGCTCAGGCCCTGGATGCAGCCGATCTTCGACAACGTCGACTTCCTGTTCGCCGGTTCCGAGAGCCGGGACGGCCGGAGAACCCGGGGCTACCAGGAGTTGATCGAGATGGACCTGATGGCCCTGGAGCCCCTCACCTACATCCGGGGACGTTCCATCCCGTACCAGTACATCATCGTGGACGAGGCGCAGAACCTGACGCCCCACGAGATCAAGACCATCATCACCCGGGCGGGGGAGGGCACCAAGATCGTGCTCACCGGCGACCCCTACCAGATCGACAACCCGTACATCGACTCCACGAGCAACGGGCTCAGCTATTGCGTGGAGCGGTTCAAGGGGCAGACGATCGCGGGCCACGTCACCCTGGTGAAGGGCGAGCGCAGCCCCCTGGCCGAACTGGCGGCGAACGTCCTGTGACGCGGCGCCCACGGCCGACAAGCCACGAGGGAGAGCGGACGGTGGACCCGAGCGGCGGAGCCGAGACCCTGATCCTCGCCATCGAGACCTCCTGCGACGAGACCGCCGCGGCCGTGCTGCGGGGGGAGCGCGACGTGCTCTCGGACGTGGTGGCCAGCCAGGCGGAGCTGCACGAGCAGTACGGGGGCATCGTGCCGGAACTCGCGTGCCGGGCCCACGCGGAGGCGATTGTTCCCGTGGTGGACCGGGCGCTGCGCGATGCCGGCGCGACCCTTGCGGATCTCGACGCCGTCGCCGTCACCCAGGGCCCCGGCCTGGCGGGAGCCCTGCTGGTGGGGCTGTCCTTCGCGAAGGCCCTCTCGTGGTCGCGGGGCAAGCCCCTCGTCCCGGTCCACCACCTGGAGGCGCACCTGGCGGCCGCCTTCGTCGAGGAGGACGTGGAGGGGCCCTTCGTCGGGCTCGTGGCCTCCGGGGGCCACACGGCACTGTACCGGTGCGAGCGCAGGGGGGAGTACCGCCCGCTGGGACAGACCCTGGACGACGCGGCCGGAGAGGCCTTCGATAAGGTGGCGAAGCTGCTGGGCCTCGGGTACCCAGGAGGGGTGCGCATCGACCGGCTCGCCCGGGACGGGGTGCGGGACCGGTTCCCGTTCCCGAGGCCTATGCTCCACTCGGAGCAGCCGGACTTCTCCTTCTCCGGGCTCAAGACCGCGCTTCGCACCCACTGCGAGGCGTACCCCGACGGGCTGGCCGACGCCGACCTGCACGACACGTGCGCGTCGTTCCAGGAGGCGGTCGTGGACACGCTCGTGGGCAAGACCTTCCGGGCGGCGGAGCGGGAGGGGGTCGCGTGCGTCGTCGCTTGTGGGGGGGTCGCGTGCAATTCCCGGCTCCGGGAGCGGTTGGGGGAGGAGGCGGGGCGCCGGGGTCTGAGGCTGGTCATCCCGCGGCCCCGGCTGTGCACCGACAACGCGGTCATGGTCGCGGGGGCGGGCCGTCACCGCTTCCTCGCCGGCGTGCGCGCAGGCCTCGACCTCAATGCCGTCCCGACCTGGCCCCTCGGGGGGCCTGCCTGCGGCCGGCGTGTCCCGGCCGGGCAGCGCGGGGGGGGGCGGCCCGCTCGCGCCCAAGAAGAGCCTCGGACAGCACTTCCTCCACGACCCCGCGATCCTGACCCGCATCGTCGCTGTGGCCGGGGTGGAGCCGGGGGAGCGGGTCCTGGAGATCGGGCCGGGCCCCGGGGGCCTCACGAGGGCCCTCGTCGCGGCGGGCGCCCGGGTCTGGGCGGTGGAGGCCGACCCGCGGATGGTGGCCCACGTGGCCGCCCTGGACCTCCCGGGCGTGAAGGTGCGCTGCGGGGACGCCCTCGAGCAGGATTTCGAGGCCCTGGCCGGCGAAGCCGGCGGTGCCTTCCGCCTCGTGGCCAACCTGCCCTACAACATCTCGGGACCGCTGCTGGCGCGGCTGCTCCGCCAGCGCCGGGCCTTCGTCTCCATGACCGTCATGCTCCAGCGCGAAGTCGCGGAGAGACTCGCAGCGCCGCCGGGCAACCGCGCCCGCGGGTCCCTCGGGGTCCTCGCCCAGTCCTTCTGTTCGCTTCGCCTCCTGTTCCGGGTGGCGCCGGGGTCGTTTCGGCCGCCTCCCAAGGTCGAGTCGCGGGTCCTGCGGCTCGACGTCCTCGCGGAACCGGTGTCCCCGGTCGAGGACGAGGCCCTCCTGTGGGAGGTGGTGCGGAAGGGGTTTTCCCAGCGGCGCAAGATGCTTCGCAACGCCCTGGCCGGGACGGTCGCGGACACCGGGACGCTCCTGGCCGACGCGGGGCTCGACGGGCACGAGCGGCCCGAGGAACTCACCGTGGCCCAGTGGGCTTCCCTGGCCAACGAGGCCTTCCGGCTCCGTCGCGAAGCGGGGGGTTGACCGGGTGGCCGTCTACACGCCGCTGGATGCGAAGGACGTGGGGGAGGTGCTCCGGGCCTTCGGGCTCCCCGCGCCGGAAGGGTTCGAGCCCGTCGCCGGGGGCATCGAGAACACGACCTACCGCGTGAGGTCCCAGGGGAGGGAGTGGGTCCTCACGGTCTTCGAGCGCGACGGTCCCGAGATCGTCGCCGAGACGGCCGACCTCGTGGGGCAGTTGGCGGACCGCGGCGTCCCGTGTCCTCGGCCGCGCCGGGGGCCGGGCGGGCCGGTGGCGCTGGTGAAGGGGAAGCCCGCGACGCTCGTTCCGTTCGTCGTCGGCCGGGAGGTGCTGCGGCCAGACGAGGCCCGTCTGGGGGTCCTGGGCGGTTGCGTGGCCGCCCTGCACCGGGCGGGAAGCGCGCTCCGGTGCCGCCGAACGGGCGCCCACCGGGCGGACGTCCTGGTGCCCCTGGCCCGGCGCATCGCCGACCGGCTGGAGGGGGCAGACCCGGTCACCGCCGGACTCCTGCGGGAGGAGGCTTCGGCTCAGGAGACTGTCGAGGAGGAGGGGCTGCCGAGCGGGGTCATCCACGGAGACCTGTTCCTCGACAACGTGCTCTTCGACGCGGAGGTCCCCCGGGTGGCGGCGCTTCTCGACTTCCAGATGGCGGGCAGGGGGCCCTGGCTCTACGACCTGTCGGTGGTGCTCCTGGACGCGGCCTGGGGGGAGGGCGGCATCTCCGGCGACGTCGCCCGGGCCTTCCTGAGGGGATACCGGGCGGTGCGTCCCGTGGTGCCGGGGGAATGGCAGTGGTTGCCGGCGTACCTCCGACGCGCCGCCCTCCGCTTCCTCTGCCTCCGTCTGGAGCGCTTCGGCCTCGGGGAAGGGGGGATGCGCGTCGGAAGGGCGAAAGATCCCGTGGAGTACGCCGAGAAACTGAGGGTCCTGCGGGGCTGGGCGTTGCAGGGGGCGGGGACCGGATGAGCGGGTGGACCCTGGATGCGGACCTCCACGATCGGGTTGCGGCGGGGGGACCCGCGGCGTGCCGGGTGTGGGTGCCCGACGCGGTGGCCGTCGTGCTGGGCCGGTCGGACGACCCGGCGCGGGAGGTGGACATGGAAGCGTGCTCCCGGGACGGTGTGCCCGTGTTGCGGCGCAAGGGGGGGGGCGGGACGGTGGTGCTCGCCCCCGGGTGCGTGGTGGTCAGCGTGGCCTGGCCCGTGGAGCGGCCGCTGGCGGTGGGGGAACACCTGCGAGCGGGCGTGCACGCCTTGTCCGAGGGCCTCGGGAAGGCGGTCGGGCTTCCCCTGGCCCGGCGCGGCACCGGGGACCTCTGCGTGGGGGACCGCAAGGTGGCGGGGTCGAGCGCGTTCTGCGGGCGGGGTGCCTTCCTGTACCAGGCGAGCGTGCTCGTGGAACTCGACCTCGGCCTCGTAGAGCGCTACCTGCGCCACCCGAGCCGCGAGCCGCCCTACCGGAGGGGCAGGAGTCATCGGGACTTCCTGCTGAACCTTAGGGAGGCCGGAGCTCCCTTCGGGGCCGGGGAGGTGGCGCGCCGGCTTCGGGAGGCACGTTGCCTCGAATCCCCCGGCGAGGCGGCGTGACCGCCCACCCTGGTTCTCCCGGTCCGCATGGGATATAAGGCTCTCCGGGCAACCGGGCGCGAAGGAGGTGCGGAGCATGGGCAGGGGTTGGGTGTTCTTGGTGCTGGCTGGCCTGGTCTGGGGATGCGATTCGGGCGGGGGCCCGGCCGCGAGGCCGGAGGCGCCGGGATCCGCCGGCGGCTTCGCGGCGCTCGCGGGGGAGATCCTCGTACCGAAGTGCGCCTCCGCGGGGTGTCACGCCGGTGAGGGCGCATCCGCCGGACTGGATCTCACCGCGGGGGCGGCCCACGCGAGCCTGGTGGGGAAGCACGCCCGCCGGCGGCCGGACCGGCTGCTCGTCGGACCGGGGGACCCGGAGGGGAGCTACCTGGTGGAGCGCCTGGTCCCGGGAGGCGACACACCCCTGATGCCTCTGGGAAGGAAACCGCTCGAGGCCGCCGAGGTGGACCGCATCCGGGCCTGGATCCGCGACGGCGCGAAGCTGTGACCCTGAAAGGGCCCCGGGCGGGTCAGCGAGGCGGTCTCCGCCGCCGCCCTCCTCCCGGACCGCTCCTGCGCGCATCGCGGCTCCGGCGCTCCCCTTCCGGGGGACGCCGGCGCGGGGGAGCCGGGACCTCCTCGGGGAACAGGTCGTCCCCCGCCCAGCCGACCGGCAGCTTGTGCCCCACGTACGTCTCGATGTCCGGCAGGCTGTACACGTAGTCCTCGCAGGCGAGGCTCACCGCCTTGCCGTGGGCGCCCGCACGGGCCGTCCGCCCGATGCGGTGCACGTAGTCCTCGGCGTTCTGGGGCAGGTCGTAGTTGAACACGTGGCTGATGCCGTCCACGTGCAGGCCCCGCGAGGCCACGTCCGTGGCGACCACGATTCGCACCTCCCCCGTGATGAACCGGCGCAGCAGTTTGAGCCGCCTCACCTGGTCCACGTCGCCGCTGAGGAGGGCCGAGGGGAAGCCGTTGCGTTCCAGATGCTCGGTCAACCGGGCCCCCACCCGCTTGGTGTTGACGAACACCAACGCCTTGCTCCACGACTCCGTTCCCAGCAGCCCCAGGAGCAGGCGGAACTTCTCCCCCGAGTTCACGTGGTAGAGGACCTGCTCCACCTTCTCCGCGGCGACTCGGTCGGGCGTGATCTCGATCAGGTCCGGCACGTTCATGTACTCGTAGGAGAGCTCCATGACCCGGTCCGAGATCGTGGCCGAGAAGAGAAGGCTCTGCCGCCGGTCGAAACGGGACATGCGCTTGAGCATGAAGCGGAGGTCGCCTATGAAACCCATGTCGAACATGCGGTCGGCTTCGTCGATGACCGCGACTTCGACGTCCCGCAGGTGATAGACTTTCTGCTTGAGGTAGTCGATGAGGCGTCCGGGCGTGCCTACCAGAAGGTCCACCCCTTCCGTCAGATCCTCTCGCTGCTTCCGGTAGTCCACGCCGCCGTAGACGGCCAGGCAGCGGAAGGACAGGTGGCGTCCCAGGGCGAGGGCGTCGTTGTGGACCTGCACGGCCAGTTCCCGGGTGGGCGTCAGCACCAGGGCCCGGGGGCACACTCCCGTCGTGGGGGGGCGCGGAACCCGCACGAAGCGATCGAAGATCGGCACCAGGAAGGCCACGGTCTTTCCGGAGCCGGTCTGGGCCTGGACCGCGAGATCCCGCCCCTCCAGGGTGGGAGGCAGGCTGCGCGCCTGGACGGGGGTCAGATGGGTGAAACCGCAGTCGGCTATGCCCCGGCGCAGGGGCTCGGGCAGGTCGAACTGGTCAAAGCGCTGGTCGGTGAAGTTCATCTCGTCCTTTCGGGAGGCCCGGCCATCTGGGCGCGGAAGCCGGCCACTGTAGGTGCATCCGCAGCGGGAGTCAACGGATCGGGCCGGATTGCGTCCCGCTGCGCCGGAGTGTCATGAGAACGCGCCCCCACCTCCTCCGCATCCTCCTCGTCCTCGCGGTGCTCCTGGTCGGCGGCACCCTGGGC
The DNA here is from genome assembly GCA_964528225.1 of uncultured Thermodesulfobacteriota bacterium. GTDB lineage: Bacteria > Desulfobacterota > Deferrisomatia > Deferrisomatales > JACRMM01 > CAZGRT01. The sequence goes on from CAZGRT010000321.1 coordinate 13,187, forward strand.
TACCACTGGATCGAGGGGTGGAGCTTCGCCGACAGCATCTACATGGTGGTGATCACCCTGGCCACGGTAGGGTACGGCGAGACCCACCCGCTCACCCCCGGCGGGCGTCTGTTCACCATCGTCCTCATCGTGGCCGGCGTCGGGTTGGTCACGTTCGCGGTGGGCACGATCACCCGGATGGTGGTGGAGGGGGAACTCCAGACCATCCTGGGCAGGAGGCGGGCCATGTCCAAGATCCGGCGCGTGAAGGATCACTACATCATCTGCGGCTTCGGGCGCATCGGCAGCCTGATCGCGCGGGAGTTCGAGCGCCGCCCCATCCCCTTCGTCGTGATCGAGCGGGAGGAGTCCGTGGCCGCTCGGATCCCCGAGGCCTACCCCGTGGTCGTGGGGGACGCAACCGAAGAGGAGATGCTCCTGGAGGCGGGGATCGACCGTGCTCGAGGCCTCGTGACGGTGCTCCACTCGGATGCGGACAACCTGTTCGTGACCCTCACCGCCCGCGACCTCAACCCCAAGCTCTTCATCATCGCCCGGTACGAGGAGGAGAAGAGCGAGGCGAAGCTCCTCCGGGCGGGGGCCGACAAGGTGGTGTCCCCCTACATCATCGGGGGAACCCGCATGGCCATGGGTGTGCTGCGGCCCGCGGTCATCGACTTCATCGAGCTCGCGACCCAGTCGGAGAGCCTGGGGCTCCAGATGGAGGAAGTCCCCATCGCGGCGCGGACCAAACTGGTCGGCGTCGCCCTGGTGGACAGCCGGATTCGCTCCGAGTTGGACATCATCGTGGTGGCCATCAAGAAGAAGAGCGGCCACATGGAGTTCAACCCGTCCGCCCGAACGATCCTCGAGGAGGGAGACCGGCTGATCGCGATCGGGCAGAGGGAGCACCTGCGGCGCCTGGAAACCCTCGCCCAGGAGGCGGCCGGCCCCGCGGTGGCGTCGTGAACCCAGGGGGGCCGGATTCGGGGAGGGAATCGGGGTGGTGACCGGCGTGGTCCTCCTGGGGACCGGGATCGCCCTGCTCTACGTGGGAGCGAACTTCCTGGTTCGGGGGGCCTCCGGGCTCGCCCGCTCCCTGGGGGCCGCGCCGGCGGTCATCGGCCTCACTGTCGTCGGGTTCGGCACGAGCGTCCCCGAGCTCATGGTGAGCGTCACCGCAGGCCTGAAGGGCAACTCGGACATCGCCCTGGGAAACGTCGTGGGATCCAACATCGCGAACGTGGGGCTGGTGCTCGGTCTGGGTGCCGCCCTGCGGTCGATGACGGTGGAGTTCACGCTCATCAAGCGGGAGGCTCCTCTGGGGCTTGCCGCGGTCGCGCTGGTGGTCGGACTCAGCCTGGACGGGGTCCTCGGGAGGTTCGACGGGCTCGTCCTGCTGGCGGGCTTCGCGTGGTTCCTCGGCTGGAGCCTGTTTCGGGAGAGGAGCGCTCCCGCCCAGGTCCAGCGGGAGTACGAGAAGGCCGTGGCGCCCCACGGCCGGCCGGGGCGCAACGCCATGGCGGCCGCGATCGGACTGGCGGGCGTGTTGCTGGGAGCCTACTGGCTCGTCGAGGGGGGGGTGTCCGTGGCGGGCGCCCTCGGCGTCCCCGCCGCCGTGATCGGGCTCACGGTGGTGGCCGTGGGCACGAGCCTGCCGGAGTTGGCGGCGTCGCTGGTGGCGGCGTCCCGGGGGGAGGACGACATCAGCGTCGGCAACGTGCTGGGCTCGAACCTGTTCAACCTGCTGGGGATTCTGGGCGTGGCGGCGGTGCTGGACCCCATCCGGGTGGCGCCCACCTTCCTCCGGTTCCAGTACCCGGTGCTGGCGGCCTTCACTTTGGCCCTCCTGCCCATCATGCGGATCGGCATGAGCATCTCCCGGCTGGAGGGGGTCCTCCTGCTCGCGGGGTATGTCGCCTACGTGGCCGCTCTGTACCTCGCTCCCGGCATCGGGTGACCGGACGGGGGGCGAAACTTTCGGCGTCAGCGCTTTGGGTGTGCGTCGGAGACACGGAACACTCCCCCGGTCGGTCGGCCGGGGCTCGACACCACAGGAGAGGGAGCGATGGATGAGGCGAGGCGCTCGCCCGGCGGCGAGACCGAGGGTTCTTCGAACTTCATCAAGGACATCGTCCTGACGGACCGGGAAGCCGGCAAGAACGGCGGGCGGGTCTGCACGCGCTTCCCTCCCGAGCCCAACGGCTACCTGCACATCGGCCACGCCAAGTCCATCTGCCTCAACTTCGGCCTGGCCGAGGAGTTCGGCGGCCGCTGCAACCTGCGCATGGACGACACCAACCCGACGAAGGAGGAGCAGGAGTACATCGACGCCATCGTCGAAGACGTTGGGTGGCTCGGCTTCTCCTGGGGCGACGAACTCTTTTACGCCTCCGACTACTTCGGCCGGCTCTACGAGTGGGCCGTCCAGCTCGTCCGGGAGGGGAAGGCCTACGTGGACGACCTCACCGCCGACGAGATCCGGGAGCACCGGGGAACGCTCACCGAACCCGGCCGGGAGAGCCCGTACCGGAACCGTTCCGTCGAGGAGAACCTCGACCTGTTCCAGCGCATGAAGGCCGGGGAGTTCCCGGACGGCTCCCGGGTGCTGCGGGCCAAGATCGACATGGCGTCGGGCAACGTCAATCTGCGCGACCCGGTGATGTACCGGATCCTTCACGCCGCCCATCCCCGCACCGGGGACTCCTGGTGCATCTATCCCATGTACGACTGGGCCCACGGCCAGTCCGATTCCATCGAGGGCATCACCCACTCCATCTGCACCCTGGAGTTCGAAGACCACCGGCCCCTCTACGACTGGTTCGTCGAGCAGTTGGGCATCCACCACCCCCAGCAGATCGAGTTTGCGCGCCTGAACCTGACCTACACGGTGATGAGCAAGCGCCGGCTCCTCCAATTGGTGAAGGAGGGGCACGTCCGGGGGTGGGATGACCCCCGAATGCCCACGATCTCGGGGCTGCGGCGCCGGGGCTACACGCCCGAGGCGATCCGGGACTTCTGCGCCCGGATCGGGGTGGCGAAGAAGGACAGCACGGTCGACCTGGCGCTTCTGGAGCACTGCGTGCGCGACGACCTGAACCGGCGCTCCCCCCGGGTCATGGCCGTGCTCCGCCCCGTGCGCCTCGTGATCGAGAACTACCCCGAGGGCAAGGTCGAGTGGCTCGAGGCCGTCAACAACCCGGAGGATCCCGCGGCGGGAACCCGCCAGGTGCCCTTCGCCCGCGTGCTCTACATCGAGCGGGACGACTTCCGGGAGGAGGCGCCGCCCAAGTACTACCGCCTCACGCCGGGCCGCGAGGTTCGGCTCCGCTACGCCTACTTCGTGAAGTGCACGGGCGTGGTGAAAGACGACGCGGGCGAGGTGGTGGAGGTCCGCTGCACCTACGATCCCGCCACCCTCGGCGGCAACGCGCCGGACGGGCGCAAGGTCAAGGCCACCATCCACTGGGTGGCGGCGGACCACGCCGCGGAGGCCGAGGTCCGGCTCTACGACCGGCTCTTCCGCAGCGAGAACCCCGGGGCGGCGGGCGACTTCCTGTCGGACCTCAACCCCGACTCCCTCGAGGTGGTCTCCGCGGCCCGTGTGGAGCCGAGTGTCGCCGAGGCGAAGCCGGGCGACCGCGTGCAGTTCGAGCGCCTCGGCTACTTCGCGTGCGACCCGGACTCGACCCGAGGCCGACCGGTGTTCAACCGCACCGTCACGCTCAAGGATGCCTGGGCGAAGATCGAGGGGATGGGGAAGGGAAAGGCCTGAGCCCGGCCGCGCTGGGGCAAAAAGAAAACCCCCGTGCCTACTGGCGTTGGGGGCTTTCACAGAGATGGCGGTCCCTACGGGATTTGAACCCGTGTCGCCGACGTGAGAGGCCGGTGTCCTAGGCCGGGCTAGACGAAGGGACCGATTTCTTGCCCTGGCTGGGGGAGAAGGATTCGAACCCTC
>CAZGRT010000322.1:0-2128 GCA_964528225.1 uncultured Thermodesulfobacteriota bacterium
GGAGCGAGAGCTTCCCGCAGGTGCTCCCCTTCACGGCACCGGGTTCCGCCGCGCCCAGGAGGGCGAGGATCGGGTCGTCGAAGGCGAGCGCCGCCGGCGCCTGGGCCCGGTACGCCAGGGCGTCCTCGTAGAAGGCCCGCCACTCATCGGGTTCCAGGTCGAGGTCGGCACGGTTCGCCATGCCGCGCCCCGAGCACTTGAAGTTGTGGAGGTAGACGGTCCGGGCGCCGTGTTCCGCGGCCAGGGCGACGATCTCCCGGTACGACCCCACGTTGCCCCGGAACACCACGGCCGACACCGTGGTCTGCACGCCGGCCTCGCGCAGGTGGTCGAGAGCGAGGAGCGCCCGCTCCAGGCTCCCGGGGCGCGAGCGGAACCGATCGTGCACCTCGGCGGTGGCCCCGTCCACGCTCACCCCCACCGAGGCGAAACCGGCGTCGCGGATGCTCTTCGCCGCGTCCGCGTCGAGGAGCCAACCGTTCGTGTTCATGCTCACCCGGAGGCCGCCGGCCCGGGCGGCCCGCGCCACCTCGAAGAGGTGGGGGTACATCAGGGGTTCGCCGCCCCCGAAATTGACGAACGCGACCCGGCATCGGGCCAGTTCGGCCACGAGGTCCAGCACGCGGGGCAGGGGGAGTTCCTCGCGCTGCTGGCCGCGGGAGTAGCAGTGGCGGCACGAGAAGTTGCAGTCGTACGAGAGGGTCCAGTTGACCGTCAGGGGGGCGGAGAGTTCCACGTCAGCGGCTTTCCTCGGTGAGCCAACCCCGGCTGCGCCCGCCTTCGACGAAGGCGCGGACGTCGGCGAGGATCTCCTCGTAGGGCGCCTCGTACGCCGCGGACAGCTCCCGCGCGATCTGCTCGGTGTCGCGGGTCCCGTCGGCGAGGCACCAGATCTCCCCGGCCACCAGGTTGAGTTCGTGCATCTGGCCCCGGTCCACCAGGATGACCCAGCCCCTCTCCACGGCGTCCTCGCCCCGCTCGAGCGCATCGAGGATCGCCTGCTTCTCTTCCGGTTCGTCCCGCCAGGCGATGTCGGGGTTGCGGATCGGAACGGTGCTCATGGTCGGGCTGCCGGGGGGGTCCAGGGGGCGGGCAGGGGGTCCCGGACCACCACTCGCCCCAGGCCCTCGGTGTCGCCCACGTCGTAGATGGTCTCGGCGAGCTTGCCGGCCTCGGCCGCCTTCCACCAGTTCTGCGCGGCCATCACGTCGTCGACCTGCTCTTCGCCGAGCTTGACGTCGTACTCGAGGTTGTCGAAGTTGTTGCGCCGCACGATCGCGCCCTGGACCTCCTGCCGGAAGAAGATGCCGGTGAGGTTCCCGGAGAAGGTGTTCTCCTCGATCGTGGGAGAGGCCTTCAGGCAGCGCACTCCGATCCGGTTGTCCAGGAACCGGTTCCGCCGCAGCGTGACGCTGCCCCCCTGGAATCGCACGCCGCCGAAGTTGCCCCGGAACTCGCACCCCTCCACGGTCACCGGCGTGTCGTGCGCGTGCAGGGCCCAGGGGCCCTTCTCGAAGCGGCAGGCCCGAAGCTGAACCTCCTTCGCATCCTCCACGTAGATCATGTCGGCCCCTTCCGAGACGGAGGGCTCCGCGCTCTGGAAGGAGACGGGCCGCTCGGCGGAGCCGGCGGCGACGAAGCCGCCCTGCACCGTGATCCACGGCTGGGGGTCCCGGCCGGGCTCCGGCTGCGGGATGCGGAAGTACACGCGCGTGCCCGGGGCCAGCGTGAGGGTGGCGGTGCGGGCCACGATGATCGGCCGCTCCACCAGGACGTCGCCGGACCACCCGGTGTTCGCGTACACGAGGTGCTCGGCGGGGACCGCGGCCGTCGGGGGAACGGGGTCGACCACGGGAGCGGGGCCGGCGGCGCATCCGGCGCCTGCGGCGGCCCACAGCAGGGCCAGCACGGACCGGCGGAGGACGGCGTTCACGGAGCGTCCGCCTCCCGGCGGTGCAGGCCGAGGGAGAGCACCGCCGCCAATCCAAGCAGGACCGCGACCTTGCCCGCGGCGGGCACCCCCGCCGCATTCGCTCCGAGACCCCAGTTCTGCACCATGATCGCTCCGAAGACCATGCCCGCCCCCACGGTGAGGGCGTCGAGGTCGCCTTCGCCCGCCTTCACGATC
>CAZGRT010000323.1:0-1744 GCA_964528225.1 uncultured Thermodesulfobacteriota bacterium
CGGCGGCCAAGGACCTGTGCCTCGAGGGCTACGGGGTCACGGTGTTCGAGGCCCTGCCGGTGGCGGGGGGGATGCTGCGGGTGGGGGTACCCCAGTACCGTCTGCCCACCGAGGTGATCGACCGCGAGGTCCAGGAGATCGCGGACTTCGGCGTGGAGCTCCGGCTCGACTCGCCCGTGGAGAACGTGGAGGAGCTCTTCGCCCAGGGCTACGAGGCGGTGCTGATCGCGGTGGGGGCCCACGAGGGCATCCGGCTCCCCATCGAGGGGGCGGACCTGCCCGGGGTGCTCACCAACACCTCGTTCCTCCGCGACGTGCGGCTCGGGAATCCCCCGGAGCTCGGCGAGAAGGTCGTCGTGGTCGGAGCGGGCGACGTGGCCATGGACTGCGCCCGCACCTCGGTTCGGCTCGGCCGCGAGGTGGCGGTGCACTACCGCCGAAGCCGGGAGGAGGCCCCCGCCGACCCGCTGGAGATCGAGCACGCCCTGGAGGAGGGGGTGGACTTCCACTGGCTCTCGAACCCCGTGGCCGTGCTGGCGGGCCCAGACGGGCGGGTGCGCGGCCTTCGGCTCCAGCGCATGGAGCTCGGCGCGCCCGACGAGAAGGGGCGGCGCCAGCCGGTGCCGGTGGCGGGCTCGGAGTACGAGGTCGCCTGCGACAACGTGATCTTCTCGGTGGGCCAGCGGGCGGGCCTCGCGTTCCTGCCCGCGGACGCCGGCGTGACCATCGGCCGGGACAGCACGGTCACCGTGGACCCCGAGACCTTCGCCACGTCGCGGCCCGGCCTGTTCGCCGCCGGTGACAGCACCACCGGCACCGCGTTCCTGATCGACGCGGTGGCCTCGGGTCACAGGGCCGCCCGGGGGATCCACGCCCAACTGCGCGGGGAGCCCCTGCGCCGCACCGCCAAGGAGCGCCTGCCGGTGGCGGACATCCCTCGGGAGACCCTGGTCGAACGGGCCGACCACGGGGAGCTCCGGCGGGAGGGCCGCCTCCACGTGCGGAACCTCGACGCGGTGGAGCGCCGCGGGAGCTTCGAGGAGGTGGCCCTCGGCTACACCGAGGAGGAGGCCCGGCGGGAGGCGGAGCGCTGCCTGTCCTGCGGCGTGTGCTCCGAGTGCTACGCGTGCGTGGAGGCCTGCAAGGCCGGCGCCGTCGTCCACGAGGAACTCGAGCGCGACGAGGTGCTCCACGTGGGCGCCGTGGTTCTGGCCCCGGGCTACGAGCTCTACGACGCCAGGCTGAGCCAGGAGTACGGGCTGGGCCGGTACCCCAACGTGGTGACGGCGATGCAGTTCGAGCGGATGCTCTCCGCCTCGGGCCCCACCCACGGCCACGTGAAGCGCCCCGGCGACGGGAAGACCCCCAAGCGCATCGCCTTCCTCCAGTGCGTGGGGAGCCGCGACCGGGAGCACGACTATTGCTCGAGCGTCTGCTGCATGTACGCGGCCAAGGAAGCCATCATGGCCGTGGAGCACGAGCCGGGGACCGAGGTTTCGGTCTTCTTCATGGACACCCGGTCCTTCTCCAAGGGGTACGACGAGTACTACCGCCGGGCGCGGGAGCGCTACGGCATCCGCTACGAGCGCTGCCGGGTCTCCCGCCTCCTGGAGGACCCCGAGAACGGCGACCTGGTGGTGCGCTACGTCCAGGCGGGAAAGGTCCGCGAGGAGCCCTTCGACCTGGTGGTGCTGGCCGTGGGGATGGAGATCTCCCCGGCGGTGCGGGAGCTGGGCCGCCGGCT